>CAYVXS010000240.1:0-5365 GCA_964454885.1 uncultured Pirellulales bacterium | reverse complement strand
AGAAGTTCTGCCTGCGTGTATCAGGATATTTTTGAAATCCTGATCCACTCCCATGTGTGTTCTGTGAAGTGCCTCGACGACTTCCCTGTCAACGGCACGCGGAGTAATACCGAGTCTTTTCCAGATTTCCTGCCGCGGTTGCGGCGCCCGGCGGACCATCAACTGTTCACCCTCAGGTTTGCCGAATTCCGCAAGGGCTATTTTTCCTATATCGACAGCAATTTCGTTAATCGAACGGTTCTTTGTCTCGATTCCCAAATCCGCGGCGACTTTATACAACTTGACAGTATCTTTGAATTTATAATCCGGTGCCTGCCCCCTGGCCGTCGCCAAGAATACTTCGGCAACACTGCGGCCGTGATCACTATGCGCGCTGGCACCGGCGGCTACCGCCCTTAAAAAATTGCGGGCTACGATAGTATCCGCATCGGCACCGCAGACACCTAAAGGTGCCTTTTTAGAGATACGACACGGCCCCATAGTGCAAATCCGGCAGCATAATCCCTGCTTACCGAAACCACACTGCGGCAACTGCGATTCGAGCCGGTCCCATGCGTTCTGCTGACCGGCCTTAGCCATACTATCTAAAATCTGCCGGGCCGCTTTGTCTGTACTGCGTTTTTCTGATTCCATAAATTATCCTACATCCAGGCTCAATTACCTCAAGTGGCATTCAACATACCGGTCGCACTTAAATAATGAAAATTCCGAATGTTGTCAATTGTTGCTTCTTTACTTCGTAGATATTCCAGATATAAGCTCTTCCAGACGTTCCTTTGCCTGATTTAGTTGTTCAATGATTTCAACGTCGGCTCCGAATACGGGGGCACGTCTAAGATCAGCTTGCTGTAACGACCGGCTGTAATTAAGCTGTCCTAATAATGTCATGTCTTTCAACTGAGATTGTATAACATCCGTTTGCGTTGGTTCGGTAATCTTATTTGCAATTGCAGCAACAAAACCAATCCCCAATTCTTTTGCCATTTTCGCAATATTGTTTGCCGTTTCAATGCTCCTGCCTCCCGGCTCGACAACCAATACGAGAGCATCAATGCCCTGCACACTCGCCCTGCCCATCAATTCCACTCCGGCGGCCAAATCCACTAATACAATTTCCTGCCGTTGTAAAATCGTATGCCTGAGCAGTGCCTTTAAGAACGCTCCTTCGGGGCAGGCACAACCTGCGCCGGCCTGTGTAATCGCGCCAAGGACAAGTAACTTCAGCTCCTTAACTTTGAGCCAGTATTTTTCCGGCAGGTCGCCGACTTTCGGATTGAGCCTGAAGTATGCCCCGACGGCATCTTTGTTTGTTCCAGTACGCTCGGCGATAAGCTCTTTGAACCTGATAAGGGGTTCGGGACATTGCTCCGAAGTTATGCCAAAAGCCAAGGCAAGATTAGCGTTCGAGTCGGCGTCAATCGCCAGAACATCGTATCCGCTTTCGGCAAAAAGTTGCGCCCAAACAGCACAAACCGTAGTTTTTCCCACGCCCCCCTTTCCACCGATTGCAATTTTCAGACCATGCATTACGTATATAACAGCGGCTGAATATCCCTGCCGTCAGACTCCCATGTTTCATTTGAAAACTAAATTGTGTATTCGGTGCACAAGTGCAAGTTTTTAATTCCCCGGTCTTCGTTACGGCTCGTAGGTTTTCGAAAAATCGTTACGCGCGTTCGTAACGGTAAATGTGCCGTCCTCCCGGACGGAGATTTTAATCATCTTCGCCTGGCACGGCGATTCAATATTGGCGATAAATTGTTCAGGGCGATTTTTTTCCCTGCCGCCCCCCTGGGCAAAATGCAATTGCCAGAGATCCTCCAACCCCGGGGAACTGCCCAGAATATCGAATACCTCGGCTTCGCCTCCCTTGCGTGGGCCGTTGTTCATAATTGCAACTCTCGGGCGGATTGTATGGACCAGAATCTTCGAATTGGAAACTTTAAAGCCGTGATGGCTCACCATGAACAAATCCACTTTGCCGATCAAGTTTTTCGGATAAACCAGATCATACTCTACCGGCTGGAGCAGGTCTGCTAAATCGAGCATACGGAACTTGCCGAACTCGAATAATAGTCCAATCGAAGCGGCGTTATCATCTGCATCGTTGATATTCGGCCTTGGTGTATCGGCAAAAACTGAATTACTTTGACCCGCGCCCGGCAGCGGCATGGTGATTGCTTTGCCGCCCGAAGAAACCACAATGATTTTGACTCCTTTGACGGGTATCTCATCACCTGGCTTGACGATCATCCGTTTTTTGTCGGTGACGAAGTTAATATAAGGCTCGTAGTAATTCTTTTTCCTGCGTTCATTCACTGTCGGCAGTATCTCGCCGTGATCGACATAAACTTTCCCAGGTATGCGTACCGCCAGATTGGGAACATTGCCCGCATGGTCGGCATCGTAGTGAGTAGATACGATATAATCGAATTCCTTTATACCGAGTGACTCTGCAGCTTCCACAATCCGGTTTGTGTCCCTGTCATCCGGCCTCGGGTACCCTGCATCGATGAGCATCGTCTGATTTTCCGGCGTTGTAAAAATCACCGCCTTGCCCCCCTCGACGTCCAGGACGTAAATATCAAGAGTATCAGCAGCCGAAACCATAGAAACCAGCAGTAATGATAAGGCACAGATAAATAAAGTTTTCATAATGTTCTTTCATACAATCAATTTTTTATGACAGGCTTCTCCAACAATTCCAGCTTCGTTTAATCAACAAACATATAATCCGACTATTAATCCTTATAAATTCTCGCTGCCCAGCCTCCGCCCGGCGCCAGCTCAATATTCAATTTGTCACCCTTTGAAACTTTACTTACAACTTTCTTATAATCGTTGCCGTAACGGTCCGCATTGATGCCGTCCTGATAAATCTCTATATTATAATCCCCATCGTCCAGAAACGAGAAATCCACCGTCATCTGACGTTTTGTCCAGTCGGTCATCGCTCCTACATACCATTCGGCACCACTCTTGCGGGCCACCAAAAGATAATCGCCTACCTTCACTTCCAGTGCTATCGTCTTGTCCCAGACCGATGGGACCTTCGAGAGAAATTCCATACATTCCGGCTCACGCAGATAATGCGAAGGACTATCGCACAACATCTGAAGCGGACTCTCGAATACGACATACATCGCCAGCTGATGGCATCGTGTCCCCATGCTCATCGGCCTCTCGAAAATAGACCGGAAACTTCTTTCCTGTGCGTTAATCATCGCGCCCGGCGTATAATCCATCGGCCCGGCCAGCATCCGGATAAACGGCAATGTCACGTTATGCTCCGGCGTCGGTTGATTACTCCACTTGTTATTCTCAAGACCCCGCACGCCCTCGCGTGTTATCACGTTCGGATAAGCCCGGCGTAATCCCGCAGGTTTATATGCACCGTGATAATCGACAAGCAGTTTTCGTTTGGCCGCCTCACGCGCCACCCGCCAGTAATAATTGACCATCCACTGGTCGTCCCGCTGCATAAAATCGACTTTGATTCCCTTGACGCCCCACTTTTCGAACAGATCGAGGACCTCCTGCAAATGGTCGTCAAGAGGCTTCCAGAGCACCCATAAAATAATCCCCACATTTTTTTGCCGGGCGTGCTCTAAAAGCTCCTCGATATTTATATCAGGACTAATCGCAAATATATCCGCCGGCCTGGACCATCCCTCATCGAGTATTATATATTCGATTCCGTATTTACTTGCGAAATCAATGTAATACTTATAAGTTTCCGTATTTACTCCGGCGCGAAAATCCACACCGAAAATATTATTCGCGTTCCACCAGTCCCAGGCAACCTTTCCCGGTTTTATCCAGCTCGTGTCCTCAATCTGGCAGGGCTTTGCTAATTGATAAACCATCTGATTTTCAATCAGCTCCCTGTCATCAGGTGCTATCACAAGAACCCGCCAGGGAAAAGTTCGTTTTCCCTTTGTCACGGCGATATAATCAGCACGCTCTGTTACCTCGACCGTTCGGTCCCTTACCTGTCTTTCCTTAGCTGCCACTGCAGGAAACTTACCTAAAAGCATTTTGCTGTTAGTACCCATCAAATACATCCCGGGATAGTCTTCGAGGTCGGATTCAGTAATAGCTATCTTCGGCCCTCCATTAATATCCACTAAAGCAGGCAAACATGACATCTTTTGTGCCCCGATACTGCTTATTGGAATATACTCGTACAACCTTTCCGAATGAGTCAGGAAACTTTCTTCCGTCGGGAAATAGATGTTATGGTCATCGGCAAAATTAAACGAAGCTTCTTCCGAAACAACCTGAATTATTCCGTCCAAATTTGTTCTCCACCTGTACGCCGCTCCGTTGTCATAAGCCCTGAAATCAAGACCGTATCCACCTGCGAACTCAAGCGATATTTCATTAAAATGATCCACGACGTCGGCGGATTTTACTTTCAAAACAGGATGAAGAACTTCATTGACACTACGATTTCCGACCTTTTCGACTTTCGGATTTTTCCCCAGCACTCCGTGCTCTTTTACCGTCAATGATATGGGAGATTTTTCCAGTAATGTCTGCGATTGATACAATACCGAATAAGAAATATTGTCGGCAACAGAAATTACGATTTTGACTTTTTTGTCCGGCGAAAACAGCTCATAATCTTTATTTGTTTGGGTAAAACCTGTCATTGTAATCGCACCGATTACTATACAAAAAAATGCTGTTTTAATATTCCAGTACTTCATTTAATTCCCTTTCCTTATCTTTACCTGCCAATAGTACAAACCGGCCGAAATTCGCTCCGGCGATAATTCGAACATGTATGACGCAAATCATACCTGTATGACATAAATAAATAAATCATTTTTTACTTTAATCCTATTTTCAGTACTGAAAACTCCGATTTCTAATCCAGAGTGCGGTTCTGGGGATTAAAAGCTTCAGGGCCTGAAATTGGCTTTGTTTTTTTATCCCGGCGAAGTCGCAGACAAAGCCGGATTTGTCATATTATTATGTTATCAAAGACCTTACGCCAAATTACCCAATTTGAAATTGGGTTTGTTTTGCATTTTTTGCTCAAAATTTCGTACGTATGCATTCGTAGAATGTACTATTAGTTGTTATTTACACATGTCATTAATAAATATATACTTACGTTACTAATGCCATTGTTTTACCCCAATTTAGACAATAGATTAAGAACTTATAACTGTCTTCCTCCAATATACGCTACCCCTCATTCACCATCCCTCCCTAATTTTACCTAAAACCGGCCATAAAACAAGGAAATTTACATTTTTTTACAAAATAGTCCTTGACTTCACAAACACCTCTGTTATACTTGTGTTAGTTGATATATTACAATGAGACGAATAAATTTATGAAATTTAAAATAGAT
>CAYVXS010000239.1:0-5402 GCA_964454885.1 uncultured Pirellulales bacterium | reverse complement strand
CCGGGCTGGTGGCCAGACTCAGGACAAGCCTGCTCAGGGACGTTGTTCTTTCACATCGCATGGGATTTCTTTTGTATGCCATTGCGGATGAGCCGATTTGGGATTTTTCGAAAGGCTCCTCGATTTCCTTGAGATTCGCGAGCAGCCGAATATCGTTGCACATCTTATGAGCTGATTGTGCAATTAATGCCAGAGTATTAATTACCTGCGTGTCTATTTTGCGTTGATATGTCTGACCGGTCACGGCACAGATTTTATCGAAGCCGAATGCCGCTGCGACAGCTTTATCAAGCTGTTTCACCTTGCTGTGATTGCCGTCGAACAGTTCGAGATAAGAGGCCTGCGTGCCGGTAGTGCCTTTGACTCCTCTAAAGGGCAGGGTGTTCAGCCGGTGTTCGATTTCCTGCAGGTCCATCACGAATTCGTAGCACCATAACGTCGCCCGTTTACCGACGGTCGTCAACTGGGCCGGCTGGAAATGTGTGAATCCGAGCGTAGCGAGCGAACGATACTTTTGTGCAAACTTACCAAGCTGGTTGATTACGACCGCAAGCTTGGCGGCAATCAGTTGCAGTGCCTCTCGCATAATTATCAGTTCCGCGTTATCTCCTACATAGCAGCTTGTCGCGCCGAGATGAATTATCGGGGCCGCCTTCGGCGCCGCATCGGCGAAAGTATAGACATGGGCCATAACATCATGTCGGAATTGCTTTTCGTAGCGTGCGGCCTTTTTAAAATCGATATCGTCGAGACGCTTTGCCATCTGGTTGATCTGGTTTTGCCTGATATCCAGACCGAGCTTTTTTTGGGCCTTTGCCAGCTCCAGCCAGAGTCTGCGCCATGTGCCGAACTTTTTTTGTGGGCTAAAAAGCTCCGTCATTTCCTTCGAGGCGTTTCTTTCCACAAGAGGGCTTATATAAGTATCATAATTATTTTTCATATTTCCTACCTTGAGAAAATTAAAATGCAAAATGTAAAAAGCAAAATTAAGGAAGCCATCAACCGAAAGCTGATTCCACAGTTTTTACTTTTAATTTTTAATCTTTGATTTTGTCTCTGTAGCATATTCTGTCAGAAGCTTTTCTATTTCTTCAATGTCATTTTTATTTAAATTCCAGTCTGATGCAGGGGCTGTTTCTTTAATCTGGGACGGTCTTCTCGCTCCTACGATGGCGGCGGTTATTTCATCCCGGCGAAGGACCCAGCTAACAGCCAATTGTGCGCAGGTTTTACCGTTGCGTTCCGCGATTTTTTTGAGCTGCTCGACCAGCTCTAATATTGCGCTGAACCGAGGCTCCTTAAAATCTGGATGTCTCCTCCGGTGGTCGTCGGGGGCCAGAGATGCAAGGTACTGTGGGCTGAATTTACCAGTCAATAATCCTCTTTGCATGGGGCTGTATGCCACAACGCCCAATTCATGTTGTGCGCAATAGTCCAAAAGCTCGTCTTCGACTTCGCGATGAAGCATACTATAGGGCGGCTGCAGCGAAACCGCCGGCTCAATTTTTCGGATACGTTCGAGCTGCTCGACATTGAAATTGCAAACTCCGATATAACGAACCTTACCCTCATCCCTTAACTTGAGCATCTCTTCCCATGCTTGTTCGATATCCTGTTCCGGGTCGGGCCAGTGCATCTGGTACAGGTCTATCACATCGGTATCGAGCCTTTTTAGGCTGTTATAGCATTCTGTACGGATGCTTTCTTTTTTAAGGCAGACTACCTTTTCCTTTTTGTCATTCCAGAGTATACCGCACTTGGATGCAATAATCGGTTTGTGGTCTGTTTGTTTGAGGGCCTTTGCGATAAGCTCCTCGGAATGGCCCAGCCCGTACGCCGGCGCGGTATCTATCCAGTTTATACCGGCATCCAGTGCCGCTATTATCGCGCCGATAGCTTCGTCATCATCCTGCGGTCCCCAGCCGAATTCCCAGGGGCCGCCCATAGCCCATGTGCCCAGCCCTACCGTCGTTAAGACCAAGTCGGTTTTTCCTAATCTTCGCTTCTGCATATTCAGTTCCTTTAGTTTTTATGACCGCATATAACATATTAAGATATTGACTGTTTATCAAGACTTTTGTACTGTTATCCGGCTATCTTTCGTTGGTTGTATTGAAATATTGTCAACTCAGGCAAATAATAAAGGTTATGAAAAAAAATAGTTATATTACTCAACGTGTTCTTTTTGGACTTTTATTGATTCTGCTGTCGGTCTTTTTTTATGCACTTCACTATCTTATTTTCAGAGATAAGCATCATATCTTTGTTTATCTATTGAGTGATATTGCTTTTGTCTTTATCGAAGTCCTGCTCGTTACATTGATCATACATAACTTGTTGAATGAAAGGGAAAAACGCGCAATGCTGAAAAAGCTGAATATGGTAATCGGAGCTTTTTTCAGTGAGACAGGCACTTCTTTGCTAAAGTATTTCACGGAATTCGATTCTAACGCCGGGAAGCTTTCGAAGCTTCTGATTGTAGATAAGGATTGGTCGCCGGAACATTTTACGCAAATGCAGCTTGTGCTGCAAAAACACGAACATGCAATCGACAGCCGCATCGGAAACTTAGAGGTATTGCAAAGCTTTATTGTTGATAAGAGGGCTTTTTTACTACGGTTGTTGGAGAACCCTAATTTATTGGAGCACGAAGAATTTACAGAGCTTCTCTGGGCTGTTTTTCATCTGGCGGAGGAATTATCTTACAGAGCTTCCGTCACTGATTTGGCCGAGACAGATTATAAACATTTGAGCGGAGATATCACAAGAGCTTATCGGCTGCTGGTACGCGAATGGCTCTCCCACATGGAGCACCTGAAAAACGATTATCCATATCTGTTTTCACTTGCCGTCAGAACAAATCCTTTCGATCCAAACGCATCGGTGGAAGTAAAATAGGGGTATTCGAGGATCGAGTTAGTAAGATTGGCTTATCTTGTAGGCAGGCTTATTCTTAGAACACGTTATCCTGGAATATATTGCTTTTTTGTGTAAGAAAATCGGCCCGTTCGGGAAATTCCCTCACAATATCGGCCCGGGTTGCAGCTTCCAGGACGTATCTTTTATTCCGCTGCACTATTACCCGGGTGATTTGCCTGTGGTCATTTAGAAATATTAACTGGGAAAATCCCTCTCCGTCCAGTAAATCCAGCTTTATTACATAAGGAGTGTCTTGGTCGTCGGTATCTTCTTCGGTTACTGAAATAAGGGTAGGAGTTATTTTGCCGTCGGCGTCGATTAAGTCAACCATGATTTGTTTCGTATTACTCTCGATTATCCGGCCCAGGAGCGCTTCGATGAAAATATCCGGTATTGCCACAGGGCTGAGGCGATGCCTTAATTCTATATGCATTCCGGTGTCCCTGACAGTCATGAGACCGGATTCATTGAGTATTATTTCCGTGTTATTCCTACCGGCCGGGCTTTTTCTTTCACTTTCCCAGATAAACTCATTAAGATTGTTTCCGCATTGAAAACGAGACGCCTGCTCCTGTAGATACTTTTGCTCGTGGGGATCCTTTACATAAAAATGTCCCGCGGCATGTATATTGAATTTAGTGTCCGGCTTCGAATTGAGAAGGACATCGATCATAAACCCGATGTTTTGACTGCTCGAATCTTTTATCAGGAAACAGGTCTGTCGATTCCGATTGTCCAAGAAACTGTCAATCCCGTTGTTTTTAATTGTTTCGATAACTTCCGAGCCGGTCCTGAACAATTGATTGTCTTCGAAATTCAGATTGTCGAGAATTTGCCTGAAAACCGTCTCGGCATGGTCGGCTTCGCTTGTAATTTGGTGCACCTCGATATTGAGCCTGCGATTGTAAGGTAATTCAACAGTGCCCAAAAAAGAATTCAGAAGCAATTCCGGTTTGTTAATATGTGCCCAGTCAACAGTCAGTGCCCCTGCCTGTTGTTGGCCTTTTTCGAGAATTGAGCCGCTGACTTCCGCTGTTTTCTCCTCGAACCATTTCTGTGGATGTAGAGCTTCGGCATCAAGGATATATTGGCAAAAGGCCCAGGCGGTAGGTTTGTCGGTGTTCGCCGTAAAATTGCTGTTCAGAACGAAAGAATTTGCCTGGTATTCCCATTTTTTTTCACTTTCCCACCCATTACCGATCGGTACCGATATCGCCAGACCGGTATGAGATAATTCTATCGGTTCCGAGAAAATAAGGGCGGTTTTGACTGAAGCGATAATATGGGCTAACAGTAAAGACAAGGCAAACAGGCCTAAAAGCGCTATCTTATCGGCCTCGAACTTTTTAAAATCAAAATTTATGTTCATATAAAAGTAAATTATACCCTAACTTTGTATATTTTGCAAGCATACCTTATAAGACCTAATTTTATCGTAGAAAATTTACCGATAAATATTGTAAAGAACCTGTTTTGTTCTCAGACGGACAATTCATATATTTTATATGAGTTCCTGAATAAAAAGTAGGTGCGGCAAACAATACGGCGACAATTAGTAAAATGTCTCGCTTAAGTCTAATCTTGCACCGGGCTTACAAACAGGAGAGGTTGAAATGAACGAAATGGTGACGATTCAAGGCAATAAGCTCGAAACAATTCTGAAAACTGTAATTAGTGAAAAAGTACCCGCCATAATGTCCTATCTATCCAGAGGAAAATGGCACGTCGCGAAAGTGATTATGACAAATCTCGACGCAAATCAGCTTTGTATCGAGAGTATTCGAGCGAAAGAGAAACAACGTCCAATCAATATTCAGGTTGATCAGCCGGTCGGGATTTCATTTAAACACGAGTACGGTAAGTTCGTTTTTGATACTACTGTGATAGCTCTCGAGCCGTCACCGTCATCAGAAGATGGGCCGGGCTGTGGCGGAACAATTGTGCTTTCAACCCCGGAAAAGATCGAAGTAGTCCAGAGAAGAAGCTATTTCCGCGTCGAAGTTCCCAGGTCACTCAAAGTCAAAGTGCTGCTGTGGCATCGCAGCGCCGCGAGCGAAACAAAGAACCATATCCAGGGCAAAACAGAGCGGGTGCATAATTGCTGTCAGGGCAGACTCCTGGATATTTCCGCCGGAGGCGTACAGATCGAAGTGCCGAATCAAAAAGCGGCGGACTTCTCCGAGTCTTCCGGGCACGAAGACGAGCTTGAAGAGTGCGTGGAGTCCGAGTCCGGAAGATCGAGTTTCAAAAAGGGACAGTTTGTCGGAGTGAGGTTTACTCCGCTGCCTTACGAAACACCGTTGACATTCAGCGCCCAGATACGTAATGTCCTGCCGACGGCAGACGGCCAGGGCGTATCTCTCGGATTGCAGATTGTCGGTCTGGAGGCAAGCCCCGAAGGCCATGAGGTTCTGACCCGATTGATAGCTGTTGTCGGACGGTATTACCAGATGAATCAATCAGAGGCCAGGCATTCTGTTAAG
>CAYVXS010000238.1:0-5405 GCA_964454885.1 uncultured Pirellulales bacterium | reverse complement strand
CGGACTTCGGTATCAATCTGGCTAATGTCAGTTCTATTATAATTGGTCTGGAAAGGACCGGAGCGACCGGCAGCGAGGGAATTCTGCTTGTGGATGATATTCGGTTGAGTTATGTAGAACAATAACAGTAAAATTTACAACTAAGACTCCGTGACGGAAACGTCACGTGAAAAAGAGCGTATATCACTACGTAAGAGTGCCGCCATTGCTAATGACGGCACTCTTTTTCTATAAGTACGATGAATTCATCGAAGACCGGAAGACACAGGTGTTCCTGGCCGAAACGGAGAAACTATTGTCTGGGCAAGAAAAACAATAACAAAAACAGAGTCTCTTCAGATTTGTTATGCTGGCTTGCCTTGTACTGGATTACATGAGATAACTGTTTATTCAAGGTATATTTTGTCTTTAAGTTTTTATAGGGAAATTTGATTGAGTTTTGTTTTGATATCTTCTTTTACCAATGCAAAACTCGGGGTGATGGAAGATAAATAAAGGCAGAAGTACCTGGGTCGGACGTAAAAAAGCTTCTTTTGGGCCTTCAAAGTGTGAAATTCTGCCGGATAATTCTTGACGGAAGGGCTTTAGAGAGGCAAAGATAAATAGAGATAAATAGGGACGTTTTACATATTTCTCGGAAACAATATATTCAAAGTTGGCTGAAACGGAATGAATTAAGAATATCTTAGGAGAAGATATGAACAGGCAGGTAACTCAGGATGACATAATTTATTTCGTAGTGACGGATCGTTTCTTCGGCAGGAATAAGCGAACCGCCGATCCATCGGATACGAGCATTCACGGAGGAACGCTCGACGGTATTCTCGAGAAGCTCGACTATCTCATCGAGCTTGGTGTGACGACGATCTGGGTGACGCCGGTTTACGAGAACATTCGAAGCCACGGGGCCATGGAGCCGTACCACTACTATTGGCCGCAAAACTTCGAGCGGATGGACAGCCGCCTGCTCGACGGCACCTGTATGACCGACTCGTTGGACATGAGCACATTCGGCAGATTCGTTGACCTGTGCGAGGCCAGGGGTATAAAGGTAGTACTTGATATGGTTGTCAACCACGCGGGGTACTGTGCGCAGGACCATTTTGACCCCGGCTGGTTCAATGTCGGCGGCACCGGCGACGTCAAGGGCGAGCTTGCGGGCCTGCCGGACTTCAATCATGATAATCCCGAGGTGCTCGATTTCTTCATCGGCAATATCGAGAATTGGATAACCAGGGGCAAGGTCACCAATATCCGCATGGATACCGTCAAACACGTCGAGCCAAAGTTCTGGCATTATTTCAAGTCCCAGATCCGCGGCAAGTATCCTTATATATGTCTGATCGGGGAAGTGCTGTTCGAAGGTAAGGAGGATGTGAGCAAGCTCTTAGAGTATCAGAACTACCACGACTTCGATTCTATATTCGATTTCCCACTGTGCACGGCCCTGCGATCGACTCTCATTTACGACGAAAGTCTCAGTTATTGGTTTGCACGCCCGCGGTTAAGGGAAGGCGAGCCGATGGGGGTGCTTGACCACGACAATCCGCTTAAAAAGGGATACCGTAATTCGAACAGGCTCGTCACACTTCTCGATAACCACGACCTGGAGCGGCGGATTATGAGCCATGCCAGGACAAAACACACAGGCGATGACGGAGGACTCGATTGGGCAATCCGGGTTACGAAGCTCTGCTTAGGCGCTCTTTTCACCATGAGGGGAATACCGCAGATATACTACGGGACCGAGGTCGGGCTCGAGGGATGGAAGGCTCAAGACGACCGCGACCTTCGCCGCGATTTCCCGTGGTATGTGATCGGCGACAACAATCACCCGCAGCATCAGTTCCGCAAGGAGCACGAGATATACGAGTGGACCCGTGACCTGATTCGTTTGCGAAGGGGCAATGCCGCCTTGAAATACGGAACGACCGTGACACTGTTCTCGGACGATCTGGTCTATGCGTTTTTGCGCATCGCTACGGACGATGTCGCTTTGGTTATCATCAACAATGGATACACCAGGATGCCTTATCCTATCCGTTTGAACCTGAATACGTCGGTAATCCCGCAGCGCGTGGTGGCCATGATAACCGGAGGGCTGAAGCACTGGAAAACTCAGCAGGCCCTGACGGTGCAGAACGACACCGTGATGGCTACGGTGGACGGCAAAACAATCGATATCTTCTGCAGTGACGGTCCCTGACGGGTCGCCGCTTAGCTAATCGTTGGAATTGATGTAACTGAATCCTCGGGAGATTGAAATTGTCTTTCGAGGATTTCTTTTTTAATCTTTCAGTCGAGTTTATCTTTGGGTTTTTGGGCGTAGTTTTGGTTGATTTTGGCATTGATATCTTCTTTTTCCGGTACAAAGCATGCAGTGATTGATGATACACAAAACACAAGTCCCCAGGCACAGGCCAACGGCGGACGTAAAAAAAGCTTTTCGGGGCCTTCAAAGTGTGAAAATCTGCCGGATAATGCTTGACGGACGGGTTTTTTAGCGGCAAAATGTGGTTTCTTGTCCATTCTGCGTAGTATCTGCTACGAAGGACAGAGCTGCAAAAATGGTGGTCATTTTAGCCATAATTAATGGAGAACAACGATGCAAAAGCTCGTCTCGATTCTGGTGAACCTGATAATCCTTGGTTTTATATCCTCCTGTACCTTAATAGCCCAACCGACTACAGAGAACGGGCCGGTTGCTGCTCTTACCGTTGATGCCGGACCGCATACACGGATTGACACGCCCGTATCAGTAAATCTGGACGGCATTCCGCTGGGTTTTGCTGATTCACAATATTATTTACTCGAAGTCGGTGATTCCAAAAAGAACCGCATCCCGGCCCAAATCGAGGCCGGCAGCCCGCCAAAGCTGTGGTTTATTCTTTCGGGTACAACCGAAGCCAAAAAGAAAAGAGTGTTCGAACTTTATTCCGGCTCCGATAACGCCGCGCTGACTCATATAGAGGCCAAAAAGGATAACAAGAGATTGACTTTACAACGTGATGAGAACCGGATATTAAGCTATTATCATGCGATTATGCCGCCGCCCGAGGGACGTGACCAGATTTATCAGCGCAGTGGATTTATTTATCCTATCTGGTCCACCACAGGAAATATCCTCTCCGAAATTCACCCAAAGGACCATATCCATCATTTCGGGATATGGATGCCCTGGACGCATACGCGGTACGAAGGCAACCTGGTCGATTTCTGGAACATACAGGACGGTACGGGTACGGTTCGCTTTTCGAGATTCATTTCGACTACCGAAGGGCCTGTCTATGGCGGTTTTCAGGCCGAGCAGGACCACGTTGCCTTGAAGACCTCAGTCGGTGAGAAGGTAATACTCAAAGAGGTCTGGGACATTAAGGTCTATAATATCGGCGGCCCGGAGAAAGGCTACTGGCTGTGGGACTTCAAATCGACACAATGTAATATTACCGAGCTTCCACTAATACAGGAGGAATATCGATACGGCGGATTCGCTTACCGCGGCGCCCCGCAGTGGAGAAGCCCGAACGACGCATATCTGACCAGCGAGGGCAAGACCCAGGCCGACGGCAACGGGACACGCTCCCGCTGGTGTGAATTGTCCGGCAGTATAGACGGGCAGTGGGAAGGCGTGACGATAATGAGTAATCCGAACAACTTCCGGCACCCCGAACCTATGCGTATCATCCCCGATGCGAATTATGTTTATTTTGTTTATTGCCCGTCGGTATTGGGCGAATGGGAAATGAAACCGGGTGAGGACCACGTCTTCCGTTACCGTCTTTATATGCACGAGGGCAAGGCGAACGTCGAGAACAACGAGAGATTATGGACAGATTACGCCGAGCCGCCCGAAGTTAAAATCAAGCTGGGTAAATCCAACGGTGCGGTTATGCTCTTCGACGGCAGCGATTTTTCAAACTGGATCGGTGACGGCAATAAACCCGTCGGCTGGGAGATCGAAGACGGAGCGATGAAAATCGTACCAAAAACCGGCAGCATTGTAACCAGAGAAAACTACCGGGATTTCAAGATGCACCTGGAATTCAAGCTGCCGCTGCTGGATGCCCGAATCACAGGACAGAACAGGGCCAACAGCGGCGTTTACATCCAGCGACGATACGAGGTACAGATACTCGATTCTTACGGTCTGGAGCCTCAGGACAATGACTGCGGCGCTATATATAAATTCAAGGCGCCGGATACTAACGCCTGTGCGAGGCCGAACGAATGGCAAAGTTATGATATCATATTCCATGCGGCCCGCTACGACAGCGAAGATTCAAATGCGAAAAAGCTCGAGAATGCAACAATATCGGTATGGCAAAACGGGATCCCTATTCACAGGAATGTCTCGATTCCCAATAAAACCGGAGCCGGACAGGTAGAAGGGCCTGACCCGGGACCGATTCTGCTGCAGGACCACGGCAACGTAGTGTGGTTCCGTAACATATGGATAGAGCCGTTGTAAAATGAAAAGCATAAAGAAGGACTTTTGTTAATATAAAGTTGCTCACTATCAAGTAAGGAGATTAAAACATGGCAAGACCTGTGACATTATTTACCGGACAATGGGCGGATTTGCCCCTCGAAGAGCTGGCAAAGAAAGCGTCGAGCTGGGGATTCGACGGGCTGGAGCTGGCCTGCTGGGGTGACCATTTCGAGGTTGACAAAGCGCTATCAGGCAAAAATTACTGTAAACAGAAAAGAGAAATGCTCAAAGATTACGGACTGAATGTCTGGGCGATTTCCTCGCACCTCGTCGGGCAGGCGATCTGCGACAATATCGACGAGCGGCATAAAGGGATTCTGTCGGAACAAATCTGGGGCAACGGCGATCCCGAAGGAGTTCGCAAGCGGGCCGCAAAGGAAATGATTCGCACGGCCAAAGCGGCGAAAGCCATGGGAGTAAAAGTTGTCTGCGGCTTTACAGGCAGCTCCATCTGGCATCTGCTATATTCCTTCCCGCCGGCTTCTCCGGCTATGATAGAAGCCGGTTATCAGGATTTCGCGAAGAGATGGACACCGATTCTCGACGCGTTCAAAGCCGAGGGCGTGAGGTTCGCGCTGGAAGTTCACCCGACCGAAATAGCTTTCGATATCGCCTCGGCCGAGCGTGCGCTCAAAGCGGTAAAGAACCATAAATCGTTCGGGTTCAATTATGACCCGAGCCATCTCGGTTACCAGGGCGTCGATTACGTCAAGTTTATCCGAACATTCAGTGACCGTATTTACCATGCCCACATGAAAGATGCATGGTGGGGACACGGTGACGGGACAGTGGGTGTTTTCGGCGGCCATACCGAGTTCGCCGACCCGCGACGGTACTGGGATTTCCGCTCCATAGGACACGGCGACATCAATTTCGAAGAGATTATTGTCGCGTTGAATGATATCGGATACAAAGG
>CAYVXS010000237.1:0-5406 GCA_964454885.1 uncultured Pirellulales bacterium | reverse complement strand
AATAATGAATCCCAAAACGCAATCTCCCCTATTAAGTGTGCCAAGGCCATTTTCTTCCCCTTCCGTATATTGGGATTAATATAAATCCGTTCACTTTCGTTTACAGCAAAAGACCTCAGGTTCGGTAATTGAAGTTCAGGAAGTCTTGTTCGTTATTCCCCAAAACATGGGCAAACACGCATTCCTTTTTTCTTTCTTATATTTTCGATTTAGTTTTTCAGACGGCTAAGCATGCATGTTTAGATATATACATACTTTTGAACAAAAACATTCCTGTGGCGGAAAGCTCGATATGATTCGGAAAAGCCTTCTCACCACTCCTCCAAATACTTAGGGAGCAATTTACCAATTTACATAAGATATGTCAAAAGAAAAGTCCTATAAATATTATTTTTATTGGCCAGAAAAGATTGCAATAGCATATAAGTTAATATAGATAAAATACATGGTACGGGTAACTGTTCTGCTGTAGAAATATTGGAACATTCTCTTTTTTATATTAAAAAGACATATCCTGCCAGGCATAGTTTCACTTCAAGAATGATAAACCAATACCTTACATCCGACAATCCGGCGTTTCATTTCTTTATAAACACTGAATATACCCCCATTTTTTTTCGATATATAAGTGTTTCTGTATAACACAGATAACATCCGTGTATGGAGAGAACCGAATGCGAATCAGGTATGTCGTGTCAACGATGATATTTTGGGGACGTGAGCACCCACTGTCTTTCGAGCAGGAGTGTCAGTTTTTGCAATCCCATGGCTTTGGCATCGAATTATGGCCTAATATCAAAGGCCAGAACGAGTGCAGATATGACAGACGCAACTGGCCCAGACTCATTTCTGGCACACAGGATATGCTTGTGGTAATGCGTTCCCGCGAAGACAACCCAACGATAGAACAATGGAATGAGCAGATAGAATGTGCCAAGCTGCTCAATGCGCATATCGTAACAGATTTGCGTAGTATCGGTATCCCCGACGAGCCGGAGCCTAACGGCACCGGTTTTACGGCCGAAGTTGTCAAATTGGCCGAACAAAATAATGTGACGGTATGTCTCGAAACAGGCCGATTGCCGCTGATAAAAAAGGCGGGTGAGAAATTCGAGTCATTACGGTACTGTCTCGATACGGGCTTCGCTAACCTCGATAACGAATATTCCTTCAAAGAATATGTCGATGATTTGGCCCCAAAAGTGACACATCTCCACCTTACCGATAATTACGGCCAGATAGACGACCATGTGCCGCCCGGTTTACAGGGGGGTATGCCCAGGGAAAACTGGGATTACTTGTTAGATGTTCTCAGTGAATGCAATAATGATGTTATCGGTTCACTCGAAATGTGTCCGTGCATGCCGGCGGTTATGATCCGCCAGGCGACCGAGTTTTTATTCGATGTATTGAAATGGCCCAACCGCCCCCCAAAAATGCACGGTTATAATCACGGTTATTTATAATAATATAACCAAAGCCCCGTAAGGCCCCGTTTCGGCCTCTGTTTAAGGAACGGGTAAATCCGAATCTGCCTGTACTTCTTTTGTGCCTGTGAATCTATAAATAAACACAAAAAGCCGTAAACTGTCATAAAAAACCTCATTTTTTTTACTTAAGAAAAACATCAAGAGCCGATAATCTCTTTTTAATTTATGTGAAAAAAAGATATGATACAGGTATAGTAAAAAAAGAATTGACATTTTTAACGGAATTCGATATATTATATTTCGTATAAAGAATTCACCAATTATTCTATGGGAGGTACGGTGATGAAAATCTTCGTTTGTATCTTATCAATAACAGCTTTAATTGCGGGCGGCTGTATATCGAGAAGCCATTCCTTAAGGTCCAGCTATGATTTTAGCCAGGTAGAAAAAATTGCGATCGTAGCCGTCGAAGGCGCCGTGACAAGTGAAACAGCCAAAGATCAAATTGCAGACATTTTCGCAATGGAATTATTGGATAAAGGCTATTCACCTATAGGACGGGCGCAAGTCAGAGCCAAACTCAGAGAGCAGGAGCTTGAATCCTCGGAATTGACAACCTCCGAAGCCGCAGTCGAAGCGGGATTGATACTGAAAGTCCCGGTTGTTATGGTCGTTGAAATACCTCATTTCAACGAAGAAATAACCATGACCGCAAAGCTGATAGATGTCGAAGACGGCAGCATTATATGGATGGGTAAAAGCTCCGGCAGAGCCGCAAGGTCCGTCCCGGGAGCTTTTTTGGGAGTCATTACCGGCAGCGGAAGCAGCACCAGTGGAGGAGGTTCCGACAATTATGATTTAATGAGCGGCCCGATAGCAGAATTATTCGGCGGCCAGGCAAATCCGGCCCTGACACCCGAAGAGGAACAAAAAATACAACGTATAGTCAGGAGTATTTGTGCCAGCATGCCGATAAGGTCAACCATGAACTGGTAAGTCTTACTCATTCCACCTTAGTCCGGTGGAAATAAAAAACTATAAAAAGCCGGAGATTATAAATATCTCCGGCTTTTTTTATCCAACCGACATATCGAAACAAGAATACTCTTCTTCAGTATTTCCCCAATGCAGATTTATCTATCCAGGGCCAAGAATAAAAACGTGTATTATATTTCACAATTGTTCCGATGCCCAAAGCGATTTGTGTAGATGAAATCTTTTAACTATATTATTGCGATTTGAAAGTATTTTGGTAGTATCGTATCCTACGAGCCGGGCAGAGTTTATTTGTATCTTGCAAGGCGATACCATTTCAAAGATATTCGCCTTTGACAAGCAGAATTAACTGTTTTTTTATTCGTACTTTGCCGATACACAACTAACAACGATAAAATCGACAAAAACGGGGAAAATAGTATAAATCATGGGCAAAAAGAATTCCGACCGTATTCTGTGTTTATTGTTTATCCCTGCTCTTTTAATAGCAGGATGCAACGCTCCTAAAAGCAACCTTTCGAAGTTCGACTCCGCATTTAGGACAGATTATTCGAGCTCCTCCGGGCTCGAAAATTCCATACAAATCGCACAATCAAAAATCAGCAAAAGCAATAATCCCAAAAGCGAAGATTTACTATGGTCCCTGCAGCTCGGCAGCCTCGAGAGAATCGAAAAGAACTACACTCAGAGCAATGAATACTTTGACAAATCGGAGCAGATGTTGAACTACTTCGATTACCAGAACGAAGCGACCGACTCGGTTGCTGCGATCGTCGTAAACGATAATATCGTCCCTTACGTCGGTGAAGAATATGACGGCATAATGGTCAACACCTATAAAGCTCTGAACTTTATGGCGCTCGGGGAAAATGATCTGGCAAGAGTGGAATTCAACAGGGCCCTCGACAGGCAAAGAAGAGCGAAAGAAAAATTCGCAAAGGAAATAGCGAAGCTCCAGGACGAGCTGGATAAAGAACAAGCAAAAGAAGATTCGCATGTCAAAGAAAATGTGGAAAATCCCGAAACAAGGAAGCTAATAGCCGACAGGTATCCCGGCTTGTATAACTTTAAGGCTTATCCCGATTTCGTAAATCCTTTTACAACCTACATCGCCGGGGTATTTTTCAATCTCGTCGGCGACCATTCGAAAGCCGCCCCCCTGCTTAAAGAAGCCTACGGAATGGTAAGTGACAACGAATACCTGGCCCAGGATATAGCGACCACCGAACAAGTACTCGACGGCAAAAAAGAGCTGACGAACACAGTATGGGTTATATTCGAGAACGGTATGGGGCCAGTCAAAGATGAATTCAGAATCGACATACCCCTGTTTGGTGAAAAAGACAAGGTCAAATATTTCGGAATTGCTTTACCAAAACTCGAATTCAGAGAACAGGCATATCCCTGCCTTTCCGTAACGGCCGCAGGCCAAAACTATACGACCGAACAGGTCGCGGATATGGACAGGGTAATCCAGACGGAATTCAACATGGACTTCAAGGCTATCCTGACCAGGGCCATCATATCGGCGACATCGAAAGCTGTTGCCCAGTATGCCTTAGAGAAAAAGGACGATTCCTCGGCAACACTGGCATCGTTTCTTGTCGCCGCCTATCAGTTCGCCACAACCGCCGCCGATGTCAGGATTTGGACCACGTTGCCAAAGGATTTCCAGGTTGCCAGATTTCCAATGCCGGCCGACAGGCAGATTACCATAACCCCGTCCGGCGGACAGTCTTTTCAAATAGAAATACCCCCTTGTAAAAACTCGCTGGTCTATGTTAAAATACCGTTCAGATCGGCCAAGCCGGTTTACGATGTTATGACATACTAAATCGTAAAATAAATTATATGGAGAACAGATATGAAAAAGACAGGAATCTTATTAATCGCGTTAATGGTGCTGGCCTGCGGCTGCTCGAAAACGGGGGATTCGAGAATCCACATGAAAGAAGGTGTCGGAAGTGACACACTCGGCAGCAATATTGTCACCCGGCCGGTCACACATGCATTCAGCGCCCTGATAGGCGAAGGTCTCGAAGTTACCGAGGCCGTGACCAGAAGAAATGATGCCGGTTTTCTCGAGCTTTATATCACCGGGTACAACAAATCATACGACACAAAGCGTTTCCAGTACAAAGTCGAATGGCTGGACGCCGACGGGCTTCCGGTCGGAACTAAAACCAGTACGTGGCTGCCGATGTCGGCGACGGGGAAAAACACCTTTAGTTTTAAGGTCGTCGCGCCGAGAACGGAAGCCGTAGATTTCAGAATGGACACAAGAAAGTGGGAGTAAAACATGAAGACAAAAATATTAGATATCGTAATGTTGGCTTGTATTTTCATGGCAGGCTGTGGTGAGGAAACGACAAATATCGACGTTATGAACGATGAGGCGGGAGCGGTGATGTCCCTGGACTACAGGGACTTCGACCAGGCGGCAAGCAAGATGGTACAGTCGATGCTCGGTTCCGGCGCTCTGAAGAAAGAAGGAGGCGGCAGATACGTCGTAGCTACAGGCCGAATCGTAAACGATACCATGCAGAGAATCGACACCGACCAGCTAATGGTTAAAATCGAGACCGAGATATTAAACAGCGGCCAGGCGGTCATGACCTCCGCAGTGGGACCCGGTTCCGACGAGCTTCTCAAGGAATCGAGGCAGCTCAGAGACGATGATGAGTTCGATTCGAGCACGACAGCCGCAAGGAAAACCCTTATCGCGCCTGAGCTGACTATTGCCGGCAAAATCTTCCAGAGAAATATCACTATCAGCAAAAACCGCCAGCAGGTCGAATATTATTTCCAACTGCAATTGAGTGACGTCAAGAGCGGGCTGCGACTCTGGCAGGACGAGGTGCTTGTCGGCAAAAGAGGTTCTGACAGATCTGTTGCGTGGTAAAAATTTGAAAGAAAACTCTATCGGAGATTGGAAAGCTGAAAAAGCTAATATCAATATTCATTTTAGTTATGCTTGTTT
>CAYVXS010000236.1:0-5419 GCA_964454885.1 uncultured Pirellulales bacterium | reverse complement strand
CGATCGCCCGCAGGCATTTTTTCAGATTGACCGGCCGGGATATTTCTATCGCCGATGCGCAGGTGTGAGGCGAAAAGTTCCGTGCCGTCAAATCGGAGTAGTAATCGTCGATTATTTTCTGCTCGACGCTGCCGTTGTTCCATACAAGTTTTTTGTTATTGACCAGATCGGTCAGTGTATCGGCGCCGCTGGCGTTGATAATCGCCATTCGGGGGATTCGCTTAATCAGGCCTAATTGTTTGAGTTCGTAAAACGCCTTGCCGAAGGCGCTGGAGTTGCCGAGGTTTCCTCCGGGCACGATAATCCAGTCAGGGACGTCCCAGCCAAGGGCCTCGATGATACGATACATGATTGCCTTTTGCCCTTCCAGCCGGAAGGGGTTTAGCGAATTGAGCAGATACAATCCAAGCTCGCGGCAGACACCCTGGACCTGTCGCATACAGTCGTCGAAGTCACCGAGTATCTGGATGGTCTGGGCGCCGTAGTCCATCGCCTGGCTGAGTTTGCCGAACGCGATTCGGCCCGAGCCGATAAAGACCGTGCATTTGATCCCGCAGCTTTGGGCATACAGAGCGACCGAGGCAGAGGTGTTACCAGTCGAAGCGCACGCGCTCGATGTCGCCCCGACCAATTTCGCGTGGCTGAACGCCGCGGTCATGCCGTTGTCTTTGAACGAGCCGGATGGATTCAGACCTTCGTATTGCAGGAACAGGCGGCCCGGCTTCATATCGACGTATTTCGCCACGGCGTCGTTTTGCTGCAGGATTGTCTGGCCTTCGCCTATGGTTATTTTGTATTTATCATCGCAGAAATTCAGCAGCTCGCGAAACCGCCACACGCCGGAAAAATCAAGCTGATTGTCCCGGGTGGCCCAGCGCCGGGCGAAATCGCTCAATTTGCCTGGGACCTCGACTTTGTCCCAGTCATACTGGGCATCCAGCAATTCGCCGCAGTCCGGGCATTGAAATAAAGGCTGGCCGCAGTCAAATTCGGCCCCGCAAGCGGGATTTATACACTTCTGATATGCAATTTCTTTTCGACTCATTGATATAAACCATTATTAATACAACACTTATTATCTGGTGTTCGATGTTAATGCTAAGCGGTAATATTTTTTACTATCACTATTAACACCTATCGGCCTTTATTACCCAATCCTGCAATTATATATGATAAACAGCCCTTTCGATACAAAAATCCCCGAGGTGTAAATTGGGTTTGTTTTCAATTTTTTCATCCAAATCTACAGCTTTCGTATTTCGAATTTAGAATTTCGGGCTTCCGGCCGAAGGCCGGAAAATTGGCTTTGTTTTGCATTTTTTCCTTCCGACTTCTGTCTTCCCTCGACTTCGCTCGGGACAGGCCTGGATTCTGCCGTTATGATTGGCTTTGTTTTTCAACCGCGGATTTCGCGGATTGGCGCCGGATTTGCCGTATTATCTTGTTTTCAAAGAGCTTATGCTATATTACCCATTTTGAAACCTGTCCTGAGCTTGTCGAAGGATTGGCTTTGTTTTGCATTTTTTTACCCTTCGAGGGTGACAGCCTCATCCCGATGGGATAGGGATGGTCAAAGTTGTTTTTTCAAATTGTTTAGCCGTGGCCGTTACGGCCACGGGCAATCCCCAGAGCAGCCATTCGACTTCACTCAGGGCATGCTTTTAACTTGTTATCCGCTATACGCTGCCCGCTATAAGCTATTAATAATTTTACCCAAAAACCGCCTTAACGCAACCAAAATCCCCGTTTTTTCATCGAAAAATGACAATGACTTGCCATTCACCTGACACCTTACAAAAGAAACATGCCAATAAAAGATATTGCATTTGATTATATAAGAAATTATCATCAAATCATGGTGAGTTTCAGTCAAATCGAGAATGTTGCAAGGCAAATTGGAGAACGGGCCAATGCACAGTCCGTTTTCCTGTTCGGCTCATACGCACGGAACCAGGCTGGCAAAGACAGCGATGTCGATTTTCTTGTAATAGCTGAAAGTGATCTGCCCCGACACAAACGCAGCCGGCAGCTGCATCTAATGTTCAGGCCATATCCTTTTCCAATGGATATCTTGGTATATACACCTGAAGAATTCAAAAAGGAAAGTGAATTCGAGATATCATTTATCTCCAGGGCGCTGCGGGAGGGAAGAAAGCTTTATGGCTAAGGGATTTGAACATGCCAGACCCTGGATTGAAAAAGCGCAGAATGATTTACTGAATGCGGATAATAATCTTGCTGCGGAACTGGTACCATACGATACAGTGTGCTTTCACTGCCAGCAAGCCGCAGAAAAATTACTTAAAGGTTTTCTTGTCGCACATGATAGTGAATATCCCATAACCCATAATCTTTTCGTTATTCTCGAGGACATTCTTGAATACGATTCTTCGGCCGATTCTTTACGCCAGTCGCTTTCAATATTGAATCCATATTCGGTGGAAGTTCGTTATCCCGGTGATGCGTGGATGCCTTCACCGGAAGATGCTCAGGAAGCCAGGCAGGCGGTGCAGGAAGTTTATGAGTGGATGCGATCAAAATTTAAACAACTCTTCGAATAAACAAAGTTAAAAAGCAGATATTTTGCACCGTCCCCAGCCATCAATAGGTTGTTGTTCATGGTTTTAAATTCAATCATGAATTATCAATTTCCTCGTTACTAAATCCGGCAAGGCGAGCAATGATTTTTTCAAGACCCCAATTAGAATCGATACACTTTGGCTTCCAATCCTTACCCTGGAAAAGTTCTTCAAATTCATGAAAATCTTCTTCTGGACGGATTATAACCACGTGATTCGGTAAATTAAAATCACCAACGTGCCTCCATTCTCTTTCCCACCAAAATTCTTTACGATACGGTTCACCTGTTTCTTGATTATTGCCTTTTCCCATAGGCTCAATCAGGGGACACCCTATTTATTTCTACTTTCATTGAAGTCATCTCGAGTCTCACATGGTTGGCTTCGGGGTATTGCCTTTTGCTGTAAGTTTCCTGAACCTTCCACAAAGAATATACTAACAATCGTGAGTCTTTTTGTCAGCAAAAAAATAGAGAATTTGACTACCTTTATGTAGAGAGTTGACAGGGGCGGAGATTTTTGGGAAGATGCCGTTTTTGAGACGGTAAGAAGTTGGTTATAGATGAGGATTTTTGAAAATGGCTATCGAATTTCGCAAAGATTACAAATATTCCATGGTTGTGCCGACGAGTATGGGTGTTCGGATTACGCCGGTCAACGGCCAGCCTGTTTATTGCAGCAATACGTTTATCATGCAGACCACCAGCGCCGAGTCCAATGTGGCCTGTGTATCGAGCTATCTCGGTCTGCCGGTCAAGGTCCTGACGCGGTTCGTCAAGGGCAGTCCCATCGCACGGTTCATTAAGGACGACCTTGCCGGCCGGCATATAGACGTCGAGGCCAAAGAGGTGGACCAGGGCGGGCCGTGGGGCTATCGGCACCAGTTCAATATCGCCGATACCGGCTCCGGCTCGCGCGGGCCGCGGGTGCATAACGACCGTGCCGGTGAGGTTGGTCGGACTTTGAACGTCAAAGACTTCGATTTGGATAAACTATTCGGCAAAGACGGCGTGCAAATCGTTCATCTGTCCGGTCTCATCGCAGCGTTGTCACCCGAGACGGGGACATTCTGCCTCGAATTGGCACGAGCCGCCAAAAAGCACGAGACGAGGGTTTCATTCGATTTGAACTATCGCGCCTCGTTCTGGAAAGGCCGCGAGAAAGAATTGCACGAGATATTCTCGGAAATCGCAGGAGTTGCGGATATCTTAGTCGGCAACGAGGAAGACTTCCAGCTCGGTTTAGGGATAGAAGGTCCGGAGGCGGGCGGCAAGGACTTAGCGAACAAGATAGAGAGCTTCAAGGGCATGATAAATAAGGTCAAAAAGGCGTTCCCTAACGCTGAGGTTTTCGCCACCACGCTGCGGCAGGTAGTCAGTGCCAACTGTCACATGTGGGGTGCAATTTTGGCCGAAGGTGACAACTGGCATATAGTCGAGCCGCGTGAGATTACAATACTCGACAGGATCGGCGGCGGCGACGGCTTTGTCGGAGGCATGCTCTACGCAATCCTGCGGGGCTGGGAGCCGGAAAAGTGGGTCCAGTTCGGTTGGGCCACGGGGGCGTTAGTCACGACGCTGCTGACCGACTACGCACAGCCTGCTGACGAAGACCAGATATGGAGTATCTGGCAGGGCAACGCCCGGGTCAGGCGGTAAAAAAGGTCTGATGGGAAACTGTGCGCATTGAGAGGATATATCTCAATCTTCTTTTTTTCAGATAAAATGCGCGCACGATAGGATGTTGCTGTTACGCACTTTTTCCTGGCATTGCTGCGGCTTCGATTTCAAATAGAAGATCATGGCGGCAAATGTCGCAAATCACCGTTAACCAGGGCCAGGGAAGATTGCCTTTGATAGTGTTGAATATCTTTTCGACTTCGGTGGTTTTACAATAGGCAATTACCTGGACCACGTCCTCGTCACTGCAATCCATACTTTTGAGAACGGCGCAAACATTTTCTATCGTTGTATTTATCTGGCCGGCTGCGTCGTTGATATTCGTCGTAGCACCGTCGGCATCTATGGATGCGGTTCCTGAAACATATACTGTTTCTCCGGCCGGCGTCATTGCTTTTGAAGCCCTTGAGAAGGCCGAGCCGTATTCCAGCGCACATTGTTGTTTTCCGATCGCCGGTAGAAACTGGATCGAATCCGATGGTTTCAGAACTGCGGTCAGGTCCATTGAGCAATTACCGCCGTCGGCCGGGTGAAGGCCGATACCTGTACTGGCCGGCATCGATTCACGTGTTCCCTGCCCGATGAGCCCGCGATCATTGAAATAAGTTGTTCTGACACGATTAAATTCATCGTACCAGGACAGAATATCCTTGAGCCATATCCATGTCCGAGGTACCGAGAAAAAACCGGCGTTGAATTGCCGGAGGACGGCTTCGGCTTTTTCCATCATCTTTTTGGCCTGGTCGGCGGCGTTTCCATTTGCCTGATCGGATATGGATGAAAGCGTCAGGAATTCGCTATCGGGCGAACGAAGGATTCTTCCGCATAGTTTTCCATCCAGTTCGATCGGTTCCGGTCCACAGGCACTGCTGACAGCATGAACCTGCACTCCCGCAATCGGTCCGGACAGTCCTTCTTTTGCTACTAAAAAACATGGAGCAACGCCATCGTCATAATCGCCGTAGGCGTGACTTCGTATTTCACGGAGGATTTCCATTGTTTCCCGGGCGGCAAAAATCCTCTCCTGGAGTATATACGATTTTGTTGAAAGGAGAATATTGCGGATTTCTGTGAAGATTTCTTTAGCTTGCTCTTGTATGGGTGAAGTTTTATCACAGGTCGTTGAAATATAGATTTCAGTTGCTGTAACTGATTTGCGGC
>CAYVXS010000235.1:3973-5457 GCA_964454885.1 uncultured Pirellulales bacterium | reverse complement strand
TGCCCAGCAGGTAATCGCCACGTAAGTGCCTCCCAGCACGGCGAGAATAGTAATCCATGCCGGAAGGCCCAGCAGAAAACCGATGACGCAGCCGACGACGGGGCCGGTCATCCAGAACGGGAACCATACGAAGGCAAACAAACCGATGATGCCGTACTTGCGGACGAAGTCCTGATTCTTCTCGGCGGCCCTTTGTATCCGGTCGAAAAATTTCTTGAGCCATTTAACCACTAACAAGTGCCGCCAACTGAAAACAAATAGAGGATAGATTATCAGCACGAGGATTGTCTCAATAGTCATACTGATGGGAATGACTGTGCTGTTATCGAGCAGGATAGTATATCCGAACGCCATTCCGGCGGCCCGGCCGAACATGATTGCCGTCGCGGTCATTGCGATAAGGACCTGTGCCTTGTCCGGGGATAATATAAACATCACGCCGAGCCAGAGGGTGTAAATCATTGCCAATGCAACGCCGATAAGCAGGATGCATCCTTCCGGGCTGGACAGCAGGGTGGTCTTTATCTTTTTTGCCCGGGATAAATGTGAATCGTTCGGTGTCTGTTCGTTAATATCCGGCATAGTTTATCCCCAACGGATGAATTACAGCTTTCAAATCGTCATGCAATCCTAATATAAATTATATCAAATATATTTCAAGAGGAATGACAAGAACTCTTTTTCAATAAAATTCAATATAATCTCGGACTTTCCCGGATTATTGTCCCTGTTTTCGCTCTGCCAGGACGGCCAAAAGTTTTCCTGCGGTATCGGCTGAAAAGGGCAGGGGATTTTCCACCTGATTCTGGTTGCTTGCAGCAGGTGTTCCAGCGGGATTTTCGCCGGATATGTTCATCGAAATTATATCCAGGCATGCCCTGCGTGCGGTCTCGACTTTTGCCGAATCGGTCAGTTGAACAAGCTTGGCCGCGGCAAGCGGGGCGTAACGCGCGATGTAGATTGCACTGCTGCGATAGGATGCGGCGATTCGCTTGTCTAATTGTTCGGCGAAAGTCTCATCGAGAAGCCATTTATTGAAGAGATTCCTGCCGACGTTATATTTGTCGAGAACGTCCTGCTCGAGCATCCTCTCGTCGAATAAATCTTCAATTACATTAAGCTGTCTTTTGCTGAGTTGTTTAGTTTTAGCCATCTGTTTTCCCCTCAATTCTACATTGTTTCGTAATACACTGGATATGCCTTTGGCTGATGTCCCTCCGGAACTACGAAGGATAAATATATAGTGACATGCGTTGTTTATATCGATTTATAAAGATGATATTAAGTCGAATCAGTCGGCGAGATGTAATATTTTCATGTTTTTTTACTAAGGCTTCTGCGTGGACGGGACTTAACTAATTTTAGAAAAACGTCGGATTTTTTCAGACCTAATTGCCTTGCTTTGGATTTAATCGAGTTTGCAGACCGTCGGAATCGTGTTGCTAACTCATCCGTTTCCGTATCGGCATACAGTTCTCTAAGCA
>CAYVXS010000235.1:0-3963 GCA_964454885.1 uncultured Pirellulales bacterium | reverse complement strand
TCCAGTAATGATATACGTTTGTTTTCATTCCCATATCATATGCTTTTTGCCGGACCGCCGTCAGAGGACGATTGAGTCGCTCGGCGAGCTTTTTGATATTTCCATGCCGGTAGTTTCTTTTCAGCAGCGTGATGTCTTTCTTTGTCCACGACCATGGACCACTTATCAGATTTGTTTCCGTAGCCATGATATGACCTTTCCCTTTTTATTTCCGCAGAAAATTACCGCTTTAATTCTCCGTCCCTAATGGATTTCTAAGAATATATTTTTGTTGTTATTACTTCCTTATAATCGCAACTCCGCTTATAGCCCATGATAAATGCGGACTACCGCTTAATATTATGATTGTTTTTGTTTTTTTGTCAAGAGCGATTTTCCGGCTTTTTCTGAAATTATATGGTTTAGGCACTATTTGTACCGGCCCAGAACATGCCGGTTTTTTCGTGCCACTGTATGCATCCATGTTGATTCTTCGGCCGTTAGATTCCGGCTCAAAATAAGCCATTCACATCTGCTGCATCACCAGTCGTTTTCAAAATAACTCTGAATCTACATAGGTATATTCACAGGCGGTTGTGCGCCCATAGTCTTGGGAGCCGGTGCGAGAAGTATATAGGGAATCAGTAAGCAGACAAATAATATATTTAAAAAACTTAAAGGAATTCCAAACCATTGATAAAATGTTGACCAAGTGTCTACTTCAATTACATTTAATCTTAATAGTAATTGAGGTATCCTCCATACCAGAGACATTAATACGGAGCCGGCCAGATATGCGATTAACCACAACTTCGCCCGCAATCGTACTCGTGTGGCTGCCAATATGATAAGTACAATGTATAGTACGGGGTAAAACCATTGAATAACATCTTGTATAACATCTTGTATTTTTTCCATAATTATTCTCTAAATTTTCATTTCCTGTTTTAACTCACAGATTTCAATCTCTGTACGATGTTTTTTTTCAGAAGAGCCATTATAAGGTACGAGCAATATAACCACAAAACTAAATTTCGAATTCAATCACTTTTCCACATAAAATAACGTTACTTCATACCGCATTAAACCACAGACAGAGAGACTTTTGTCTAAAGGATTTGAAGAAGTTTTGCTCTAATCCGGTGAAGATTTACTTGCCTGAGATATACCACCGTATGCGCCCATGTTGATTCTTCCGCCGTTCGGCTCTGGCTCATCACCGACAGGACTGTTCGGGTCGCCGGCGTCGATACACTGACTTGTAACATCATCAATTACCCAGCTTCCGGTTGTCGAGTTGAATCTTCCCGCCTGGGATTTGAGGTGATAATCTCCGTTTATCCATACAGCATTGGGGTCGTTCGGCTCTACAATGATATTCGGGTCGTTTGCATCCACCCAATAGCCGGGATTTACAAAAAGCGGCTTGGCGTCGATATTTCCCGGACCGTCGAAACCGCCCAGTATGTTGCTGTATCTGACGTTAATGGACTCGCCGTAATTGTTAAAGATAGAATTCACATCGTCCCGGATAATGCAATTGGTGCATTCGAGATAGCCCGGATCAGGAGTGAAATTTGGGCTGTCATCGTCGGGCATTCCGTGAAGGTCGGGAGTTTCACCGCTCGTATCCTGGTTGTCCTGTGATGAGTCGGATATTCCACTGTCATAAATTCTCATCGCATTTCCACTGATTGTGCAATTTGTTAGTGTGAGATTGCATTCGTAGTTTTGTATAGAGCATCCTTGTTGTGATGCGTTACCGGTGAAGAGGCAGTTGGTTATGGTCGTCTCGCTGAACCAGTTTTGCGTTGCACCTCCCTCGAAGGCTGCGTTTCCGGCAAATAAGCTGCCGATAATTGACAGATCGCTGTCAATGTTGCACATCGCGCCGCCGTTACGAGCTGAGTTATCGGTAAAAATGCAGTTGGTTATGACAAGATTCATACAACTGTCATTGGATATCGCACCGCCGCTGCTTGCTGTATTTGAGATAAATTCGCAGCCGGTTAAATCAGGTTCGCTGTCTTCGTTGGCAATACCTCCTCCATCCGAACTTGCGTAGTTCCCGATAAACGCGCAGCCGGTCAGGATTGGCTTGTTAAAAAAATTGTGCATGCCGCCTCCGGAATATGCCGAATTGCCTTCGAACAAGCAACCGGTCAATATTGGACTACAAAAATAGTTTTCCATCCCGCCACCTGTATTGTATTTTGCCGAATTACGGGTGAACTTACAGTCAGTCATTGTGGGATTACTGTTATTTATATCTAATATTCCCCCACCTGTAAAGGCGTGATTCTCTATAAAGATGCAACTCGTCAGGACGGGATTGCTGTTGTTGTTGTTTAGACCACCTCCACCACCTCCGTATGCACCATAACTTCCAGGTTCTTCCTGGTCGGGTATGGCTGCATTCTTTTCGAAGCGGCAGTTGATTATCGTCGGGCTGCTGTTTTTGCTGTATAATGCTCCGCCATCGTAAGCGGCATTGAATGTAAACGTACAATTTGCAATTACCGGTTTACTCTTATAGCAGTACAATCCGCCGCCATTTTTTTGTGGCACATTGTTGTAACTATAGAAACTGGCGATTCCGCCGGTGATGGTAAAGCCATCAAGTATGGCTGTTTCATCCGTATTAATGGCGATGACAACATTGTATGAATTGTCGTAACGACTGTCTTGTTCGCTCTCGGGGAATAAATCATACGGATCTGCTACCGGTATATCGTTGCCTAATAAATCCCCGGAAAGGACCGTCTTGTATAATTCTATATCTCTTTCATTCGGATCGGCAGCACCTGCATAACCTCCGGCAAGAGTTACACCGTTGATGAGCTTGAATGTGGTATAAATATCATTGATGTCTATTCCAGCGCCTTTGTCGGGTGTATAAATCCCCTGTGCGACTCGGACTTCCACCGGTTTATCCGAATCATTCGCATCTGCCAATGCATCCTGCAGATAGGCGTATGCATTTTCCCACGACGAACCATTGTTTGCTCCCGTCGCATCTTCATCGACGTAGATAATTTTTGCCGATGATATACTGCATATAAGCAGTAAGGCCAGAAAAACAATGATTATTAGATTGATAGTTCGCATTAGTTCACTGTGACCTCGATGGAAAATGTCTTTGCAGGTTCGGCATCCGTCTCCCATGACCTGCGATAGACCATATTAAGAGTCTCCTGTCCTGCATTTACACCCTTGAAGCGGAAAATCTCCCAGCCCCCGGCACCGACCATCGGCGGATCAGTCTGTTCAGGCGGTATATATTCAGACTCGCCCACCTGTTCAAGGATAGAGTTCGTTTCATCGACCACCTCCCAGCTATATCCTGTTGATGGATTAGATTCCAGCGTCACGACAAGAATCTGCCCCTGCTTTAGTGTCACCTTGCCGTCGTTGTCATCCTCATCAACGTTTACTTCCTGGAAATTCTCCTTCTCCCAGTATTCGATAAAGACTTCCAAATCCTTCATATCCACCACGCCATCACCCCAGGGCAATGGCCCAATGTCACAAAGTGACTCACTTGTATTCCAGTAGTCCATCAGTATCAGTAAATCATCGGTATCTATAATTCCATCGCCGTTAAAGTCGAGGATGGGCACAATGGGGACTTCATACATGTCCCAGCCACCGAACCCGCCGGACCGGTTGGAGTTGAAATAAAACGTTTTAAGATCGGGAGAGAAGCTCGGAGAGCCATCGGGATTGCTGGTGTTGATCGGTGCCCCGAGATTGACAGGCGGACTCCAGGCGGCATCTCGGCTCCGTCTGGTAGTCACCCATATATCGCTCGAATTTGTGCGGCCGGGAGGGCATTCAGAGGAGAAGAACAGGGTCAATCCGTCGGGAGATAGCCATGGTTCGCCATCGTAGGCCGAGCTGTTGAGTTCCGGCCCCATATTAACCGGCTTAGTCCAGTCACTATCTGCAGTCGGTCTCGTGGACATCCACAGATCGTAGTCGCCA
>CAYVXS010000234.1:0-5469 GCA_964454885.1 uncultured Pirellulales bacterium | reverse complement strand
AGTAAGGACTCGGTATAACAAAACCGGGGATATTCCTGCTCTCATCCTTTTGACCGATTCGGCTGATTATTTTACCATCGGAATCGTAACGCCAAACGATGCGATTTCCCGCATCGGCGACAAAAACATTATTTTTAGAAAGGGCAACACTTGTTAAAACGGCTCTGTCACCGAGGCTTTGCCATTTAGCGAGCGATTTTCCCTCACTGTTATAAATTTCCACATGGTCCTTCATGCCGATATAAATTTTGAGATTCTCGGAATTGTTATCCTCGCCTTCTATGGTCTCAACAGCCAAACACATCGGAGCTTCGGGAAGCTCTATCGTATTGAGCAATTTTCCACCGTCATCAAAAACACGAATGGCATTATCTCCCGCCACATAGACGGCCCCATGAGAGTCGATGGCAATCGCATGTGTCTTTTCAAAGCCTGTATCGATCGGCCTGGCAGATTCCTCGAAGAGAATCAAATTCGGGTCTATTTTTCCAAGCTGCTCCAGGTTATATTCGAAATCGGTGCCTAAGCCGCTGCCTTTTTCACCGGTAGTATCCAACCGGACAACAACGATAACAGCAATAATAATAACAAGACCAATAAGTATCCCGATAAATACCTTAATATCCATAGCCCCCATACGCCTGTCCATTACATGACCTCCATAGATCCATTTTCTAATTATTGTCGAGATTTATTATAACAAATGAAGTCTTTGGTATCAATTCATTCATGCAGGATATTGCAGACAGAAATTATATCCCGCTAATCTGTTTTGGGATTAGAAAAGATTTATCGAACATCCGGTACTTAGGATTATGCCGTTTAACCGCGGTTTTTCAGCATTTTGAACACATCGGCGCCACCGTTTATCAGATGAGCCAACGGCTGAGGCCTGTCGGTGCCTTCGATATATTTGGGTCGGGCCGCCCATGGTGCAACGCTCAAAACACCGGTCAAATCCATCCAGTGCTGCAACCGGGCAACAGGCAAATCCCAGGTCATGTGGAAATGGTTCGCCGGGGGATACTGCTTATATTCCATCATACTGGCATATTTCGGCACGACAAACGTATGCGGCCATGTGGGTGTGGTCAAATTGCACATCGCCTGACCAAGCTCCTCGGGCACCTCGGTCGTATAAGCCTGGTCCCAGATCATGCTGAACATTCCACAGGCGCTGCTATACGCCATTCGTCCTGCTATGCCTTCGATTCCCGCCGGCGTCATAAATGTCACCGAGTTCCCGCCGCCTGGGAAGTAGAAATCATCCGCAAGAGGCATCGAAACACCCTTCATAATCTTCGTGATTGACGCCCCCGGCTCTGCCGCCCAGTCGAACGCGGCACTGCCGGAATTATCACCGTCCACCAGGCCATTGTTATACCAGTCGGCCTTCTTATCGAGTTTCTTCAAACCGATTTTTGCGGCCAGCTCTCTGATTTCCCACGCCTCCCATACTTTTCTAAAGTCCATAAACAAAGGTGGATTCCCGCCGGACAAATACGTCATAAACAACATTGTCAAAAGCCCCTGCACATCGGCTTCGGTGGCGTATGGAATCGGAGCCTTTCGGCCGATATGGTCAAAGGTCGAATTGAACAGGCTCTCCATAACATCGGCAACAGGTAGCGGAATCCCGCGACGGTCCGAGCCCCATTCCAACTGGCTCATAAAACCTCCGCCGATCGCATTCAAATCCGTCATCAGGTCACGAACAATCAGGTACATGGCCAGTGACATGTTAAATCTTTCGCTGTCTGCTTCATCACGCAGCTCAAGACGTTTGCCGACGTATCTATTTATCCAGCCCCTTAACTGTTTCAATTCTTTTTCGTTGTAGGCTTTTTTATTCAGCATGTCAGCCAGCAGCTTCATATCCAGCCGTGTGATTTCCAGGCCGAAAGTATTCCTGGTCGGAATGACATGCGCCAAAGCCGTCTCCATTCCCATCGAATCGTGCCCTAAGATGACAACCCTTCGCCCACGAAGCGCAACGGCCGTAACTGCGGCATAGCACCAGTCAATAAGGTTCTTAGCCGTCAGCTCGGTCATCGCCGGATTCATGCCGGTATCCGGCCATGTGCCAACATTGAGAGCAACCAGCCTGCCGTACTGGCTGATAGCGCCGCTGAGTGCATGAGCATAAACGACGCCCGGTTTGGGGCCGGAGTTGCCGCAGGTAATATTTATCGGCGTGTTCGCCGGAAACTGCTGGAGCAGCGATATACCCGTCAGTTGCGGGAACGCCCACGTATCCGGCACTAAAACGATAATATCCACACCGGCTTTGCGAAACTGCTGCGCGACAATATCAACCTGGGCCTCGCCGTCAACCAATACAGTCGAATAAACCACCGGCACGGGAGTTTTGTCCGGTAGAACTACCGCACCGCTAATGGTATCGGCGGTCATCTTCACGATGTTTTGGCATCGAATCCGGCTGTCTTTATCAATTCGAGGATCACTTGTGGCAAAAACACCAATCACGGGAAACTTAGGCGTAGCCTTCCTTATATTCGGCAGATGCGCTGCCTCAATTTTTTTGGCCATCTCGAAAACTCCTTCCCGAGGAAATATATTTATACGTAATCATATCCAGATATTCTAAGACATGAGTATTTTCTCATGTTCTTGATTGTTAAAAGCTACTGTTTTCCAATTGCTTTCTAACGAAATCCAGAAAACGTGCCGCGTAAGCACCGTTGGCGACCTTGTGGTCCACAGAAAGGGTCATATTCATCAGCTTCCTAACGAGGATATTACCGTTGTCCGGCACGCAGGTATCGGTAATTTGGCCGATCCCCAATATACTGCATTGACCGGGGACAACAATCGGGATGAAATTATCTATGCCGAATGCACCAAGATTGCTTACGGTAATGCATCCGCCTTCCAAATCCGTCGGGGCCAACTTGTTATTCTGGGCTCTTTCAATCAGGGCCTGACTGTCACCGGCAATTTGTTCGATGTCTTTTTTGTTGACGTCCTTAAGAATCGGCGCCACCAGACCATCCGTCACGGAAATAGCAAGGCCGATATTGATAGTCTCCGCCAATTTGATACTCTCGCCTTCCAACTGTCCCGTCATAATGGGATAATCCTCGAGTCCCATAGCGACCGCTTTGATAATAAAATCATTATAGGAGATTTTTATACCTCCTTCCCGGTTCATTTTAGTACGCAACTCGACCAGCTTCGTGATATCGGCCCTGACCGTCAGGTAAAAACAAGGTATTTCACGTTTGGATTTTAACATCCTTTCGGCGGTGATTTTCTGAAGCCTGTTTAAGGGAATCGTTTGGCCAAGTTTGACATCCGCTTGTGAGACTTTCGCCTGAGCGGCCGGCGCCGGTTTTACATCGGCGGCAGCTTTTATATCATCTTCGGTGATTTTTCCCGCAGGGCCGGTTCCTGTAACTGTTGCCAGATCAACACCGAGGTCTGCAGCCAACTTTTTTGCCCTCGGAGACGCCATAATTTTGCCCGCCGGTTTGGCAGGTTCGGCAGGAGCTGTTTCTGCAGCCGGGGCCGCCTTTGCTGCTTCGGGCGCAGCAGAGGCCCCGCCTTTCAACGAATCGACAAAACTCTGTGGTACGTCCTCGTCTTTATCGCCAAGAACCAAAAGCGGCTCGCCAACCGGCAATGTCTCATCCGTTTTTACAAGAATATGCTTGACGAAACCATCGGCGGGCGATTCCATCTCCAGCGTTGCCTTATCTGTTTCTATCTCGAAAATAACGTCACCCTTCCTGATCTCGTCACCGACTTTAATCAGGCAATTCACAATTGTCCCTTCTTCCATAGTCTGGCCAAGCTGTGGTAGTCTAACTTCTTTCGCCATTTAAGAAATCCTTATTGAATTCGTATTATATATCTTAAATTGAAAATCGGGATTTACGCCCCAACAATCTTCTTTACAGCTTCCACGATTGACTCGATGCCTGGTATGCTCGCATTTTCCAGCGGCTCACTCATAGGCGGCGGTACATCGGCCGCTGCAAGATTAACCGGTGCGGCATCGAGATAATCGAAACCGTGTGAGCCGTCACCAAAATCGTATTCCATAAATCTGCCGGTTATTTCCCTACCGGTGCCACACATATAAAAACTTTCGGCAACGGTAACAAGACGACCTGTCTTTTTGACCGATTCCGCAACAGTATCAATATCAAGCGGCTTTAATGTACGCACATCGACGATCTCGGCATCAATACCATGCTGCTCTGAAAGAACATTTGCCGCCTGAAGCGATATCATTGCCATCCGGCTGTAGCTTACTATAGTGACATCCGCACCGCTTTTCTTAATGCAAGCCGAGCCGAGCGGGATAATATACTCTTCCGGCGGTACCGCACCAAGCTGGCCGTACGTGGCCTTATGCTCGATGAAAACAACGGGATTGTCACTGCGTATCGACGCCTTGAGAAGGCCCTTTGCATCATAAGGTGTGGAAGGCATAACCACATACAGGCCGGGAATGTTAACGAGCCACGGTTCGAGCGATTTCGAATGATGTGCGGCGATAGAGCGTCCGACGCCACCTTCGGTCCTGACTACCAGAGGTACTTTTGCATGACCGCCGAACATATAGCGGTTAAAAGCACCGTTGTGCATAAGCTGGTCGCTGGAAATAGTCAGAAAATCGACATACATAATCTCGGATATCGGTCGCAAACCACGAATAGCAGCCCCGACACCGGCACCAACAATAGCAGCTTCGGAAATCGCCGTGTCAATTACTCTCTCGGTCCCGAATTCATGCACCAGGCCCTTGCTCGCCTGATATGCTCCGCCATACAAACCAACGTCTTCCCCCATAAGAATAACATTCGGGTCCCTTTTCATTTCCTCGGCCTGTGCTGCAACGATAGCCTGTCCCATCGTCATAATTTCCATGCTGTACTTATCTTTAATCAGGCTCTTTGACTGGTCTGTTTTCTCTTTTTTTGTTTTAGCGGCCGATGATGCAATCGCCGTTTCAAATGCAGCAGTAGCTTCTACTACTTTGGCCGTCATTGCATGCTCGTCCTCGATTAATTTGGCATCGTAAGATTCCGGGACATAAACATTTTTTGTAAGCTCGGACGTATCGGGCCAGGGACTATCCATGCCGAATTTAGTCGCAGCTTCGATCGTTTCAAGGGCCTTGTCCTTTATTTCTTCGAGTTTTTCGGCTGTGGCAAGGCCTTCGTCAAGCAGCTTGTTGCTAAGCACAATGATAGGGTCACGCTGGTGCCAGGCTTTTTCCTCCTCTTTGGTCCGGTAGGCCCTCGGGTCACTTCGGCTGTGGCCGTACCAGCGATAGGTCTTCGCCTCAACTAATGTCATAACAGATTCTTCCCTGGCTCTCTTTGCAGCCTTTGAGACCGCCAGAAATACCGCGACCGCGTCCTGGCCGTCAACTATCATTCCGGGAACATTGTAAGCTGTAGCCCTTATCGCAACATCTTTGACATTGCTGGCACAACC
>CAYVXS010000233.1:0-5483 GCA_964454885.1 uncultured Pirellulales bacterium | reverse complement strand
ACTGGTCGTAGATGGTGGTGATCCAGCAGTACGTGTTGGCGCAGAAGGCGTCCTGTGCGGCCGCGTCGGCGTATCCGCCTGGATCGCCCTCGCTGGGCTGGACGACACCGATGTCCAGGGTCTTGCCGTCCGACTGACGCATGACCTGATAAAGCGGGCCGTTGTACGAAGCGTATAGCGCGCGTGTGGTGCTGTGGGCGGCCACGCATGGACAGCTGGCAGCGGTGTAGATGTCACATGGGCCTTCCGGCCTGGGCGGAGTAGCATTTTGTCCTGCCCTGGCCTGTTTGGCTATCATCAACATGGCTTCAGGCAGCACCAGCGCCAGTGCGAGCATTATCACAAGACTGACTCTCGTTTTTATATATATTCTTCTACTGGTTAAACTTTGCTTGTTCATAAGGAATCTCCTTTCTAAAAATGCTACAAGTAGCCTAAATTTGGTCAGTCGCGTTTCACACTCGGCAACGGCCAACAGCAACCCCAAAATCAACACAATGACATCGGTTTTTGCCTGAACTTACAACTTTGATTGTAAGAAACCATTCTTCGTGAATAAGATTAAACTTCTGTCAGGGTATTATAATAGAAGGCGGTTTTTTTTCAATTTATTTTCACAATATTTGCTTTATGTAAAAATTCACGAAAAAAGGACATGTTCGTAACAAAACGGTAACAGGCAATTATCATAATGCTCCTGTAGGAAAAATGATTAGGCAACGACTTTTTTGCCGGGAAGTATAACTATGGGAAACTCGAAAACTAAAATCATGCCGTTAAAAATATTAATGACCAGGGAGTATTTATATGGCAACAATTTTAAATGACATCAAATACGCTTTTCGACAATTCCGCAAGCACCCCGGCTTCACGGCGATTATCGTATTGACATTAGCTCTGGGGATAGGTGCCAATACGGCGATGTTCGGCATCGTAAACACCACGTTTTTGCGTATGCTGCCGTATCCGGAACCGGATCGGCTCGTGTATCTGGCGGAGGGAAATCAGAACGGTGGCGAGATACCCATCTCTTATCCGAACTTTCAGGATTGGCAGAAGCAACAAGAGGTGTTTAGGGGCCTGGCTATATATCATGGGGCGCAGGGTAAATTGAAAACCGACAAAGGTACGGAGATGGTGCGCCTGTGTCATGTATCCCCGGACTTCTTTAAGGTGCTGGGCGTCAATACCCTGTTGGGTCGCGAGATGCGTCCGGAAGATGATACTCCCGATGCTCCGCGCATGGCGTGGGTCACCTACAATGCCTGGCAGCAATTTTTCCAGGGCGATCCCGATCTCTTGGGGCGTTCTGTGATATTCGACAAGCGACCACTCACCATTGCCGGCATCATGCCGGTGGATTTTAAGTTTTTCCGGCGTACACATATATTCACGGCCATTGCACCTTTTGCCCGGGACTATTTCCTGAATATGCGGGCGAGTCACAGCAATTGTAGAGCCGTGGCACGTCTCAAACCCGGTATCAGTCTCGCCAGCGCGCAGGTCCATATGAACGTGATCACCCAACGCCTCGAAGAGGCCTACCCGGAGGAAAACAAGGGTATCGGTGCTTTAGTAATGCCGTTGCGAGAGAAACTTGCCGGTCGTGCACGTACACAACTTTCCCTGCTGCTCGGTGCGGTGGGACTGGTCTTGCTCATTGCTTGTGTAAACGTGGCAAATATGCTCCTGTCACGGTCCTTTACTCGCGAACGGGAGATGGCTATCCGCACCTCGCTCGGTGCGTCACGCACGCGTCTTGTGCGTCAGTTGCTTCTCGAGAGTCTGATGCTGGCTGCCCTGGGAGGGATTTTGGGTGCAGTGCTGGGTTTGTGTTGCTTTACCTTTGCCGAACGCCTGATTCCGTCTCAAGTACGCAACGTAGTTGAAAGCAGCAGCTTTGATCCACGCATGCTGCTTTACATCATAGGTCTCACCATGGTCACCGGTCTATGCTTCGGCATGGCTCCGGCCTGGCAGCTTTCACATGTGCATCCGATCGATGCCCTCAAACAGACTACACGACAGGCGCGATCTATCTTCGGGCGTTTGCATATGAGCGACCTGTTGGTCTCCGGGCAGGTAGCGCTGGCTCTGGTTTTACTAATCGGAGCCGGACTCCTGATTCGCAGCCTGCATCGGCTTCTACAGATCGATCCCGGATTCGAACCGACGCGTGTGCTCACTATGGAGGTCGGCGCACCGCCCCTGGAACAATTCCAACGCGACCCCCATGCCTTTACGCGTCACTACGAACGCGTACTTGAACCTGTCCAGAACCTTGTCGGAGTCGAAGCCGCGGCTATCGCTGCTCACGTACCTTTCACCGGCAGCAACAATTCGATGGATATCTATTGTGCGGACCGCCCCGTACCGGGGCCGGGTGAACTACCCAGCGCCAGCCAGCATACCGTGACCCCGGATTACTTCCGTGCCATGGGCATTCTCCTGCGCCGTGGGCGCCTCTTCGACGGCACGGAACAGGCCTACACTCTGCCTGAGGGTGTCGAGATCACACCCCAGAACCTTCCGGAAATTTTTAAAGACGTCACTTTCGTCGGTGTCGTTAGCCAGATCATGGCGGATCGTTTCTGGCCCGACCAGGACCCAATCGGCAAACGTTTCCGTCTTGGTCCGCCCAAATTGGGCCTGCCCTGGGTGGAAATCATCGGCGTGGTTGGAAATACTCGGCAATTCAGTCTCGACCGCCCGGAAGAATCCGAGTTTTATCTTGCATTGCGTCAGTGGCCTATGCCTATGGATATGGACCTGGTAGTACGTTCAAAACAACAACCTACAGCACTGGTCAATTCCATACGTAGCGTAGTGGCATCCGTCGTTCCCGATGAACCTATTCGTGAGGTCAGGGTTCTGGCCGACCGGATATCCAATTCTACAGCCGGGCGTCGTTTCAACCGCAACCTCTTCGCCTGTTTTGCGGGCTCGGCCCTGATTCTCGCGATCATAGGCCTTTATGGTGTGCTCGCCTTCAACATCGGACGTCGCACCCGCGAGATCGGTATCCGCATGGCCCTTGGTGCCGACCGTCAGGAAGTTATTCGCAGCGTTGTGAAACGTGGATTGATTCTCGTAGTCCCCGGTCTGGTCCTGGGATTGGCCGGCGCTTGGGCCGTCGGTCGTGTGCTGCAGAGCCAACTCTTTGAAGTCACCGGCAACGATCCGGTCACCTATGGGCTGGGAGCATTGGTGATGTTACTTACGGCGTTAGCGGCATGCGTTGTCCCGGCAGGAAGAGCGGCCCGTATAGATCCTATGGAAGCCCTTAGATATGAATGATGAAAGAATACTGATGGAATTATTATATGACGACAATTTTAAATGACATCAAATATGCTTTTCGTCAACTGCGCAAAAGCCCGGGCTTTACTCTCGTGGCGGTATTGACACTGGCGATAGGAATCAGTGCGAATATAACTATGTTCAGCGTGGTTAATGCAGTTCTATTACGGCCGTTACCATTTGAGGATTCGGACCGCCTGGTCGTTGTCCGACAGGGTAAGACACACACTTTTTCCTATCCTGATTTTTTGGATTGGAGAGAGCAGAAACAGATATTTGAGGATTTTGCGGCTTATACGGTGGCACTATTCGAACTGGTTGAGCCTGAGGCTACCAGCAAGATTGATGGTGCAAAAGTCAGCGGTGAATTCTTTTCCATGCTCAAGGTATCTGCCTATCCGGGAAGAACCTTTACCAAAGCGGACGAACAGCAAAATACTGAACCTGTAGCTGTTATAAGTCATGATTTCTGGAAAAGCCGCTTTGGGCAAGACAAAGAGATTTTAGGTAGAACCATCACATTGGAAGATAAGGTCTATACAATCGTTGGAGTACTACCCCGCGGTTTCCATTACCCCGGAACTATTGAAAACGCCCAAATATGGATCTTACTGAATCCTTCGGGGGAACAATTGAACAACAGAAGCTATTATTGGCTTCAAACAGCGGGACGTCTCAAGGCAGGTCTCTCGATAGAGCAGGCACTGTCGTTAATGAAAGAAAAACACAAACAAATGGCTCAGGCATCAGGATCAGGCGATAGTGAAATAGCGATGATTGGTTTGCGTGATACGGTAGTCAGTAGCGTACGAACCACGTTATGGATACTTGCAGGGATTGTGGGATTCATCCTTCTGATTGTGTGCGCGAATGTAGTTAATTTATGTCTTTCCAAGGCTTCATCAAGACATAAGGAAATGGCTGTTCGCAGTGCCCTCGGCGCTAATAAATTACGCCTGCTTCGCCAGTTAACTATAGAAAGTATTGTGTTGTCACTGTTTGGCGGCGTCACTGGTTTGATTATCTCTGTCTGTGCGTTAGCTGTCTTCAAAGTTAAGATTACCGAAATTGTCCCAAGGGCGGACTCGATACATATCGAACCGCAGGAACTTCTTTTCGGCCTGGGCGTTTCCTTATTGGTCGGGGTATTTCTCGGCGTGACCTCCTTCTGGCATATACATAAGTCTCGCCCGGCAAATGTCCTGAAAGAATCGCGAGGCTCGTCGGGGCGCCACTGCCGGCTCTCCAACATGCTGATTGCCGCCCAGATTGCCATGGCACTGGTTTTATCCAGCGGTATGGTTTTAATGATTCACAGTATGCTGCGGCTTTCATCCACCGATGTCGGGTTCAATCGAGAAAACCTGGTGACCTTTAAGATCGGAACGAAGGATAAAGATGAAACGCAGCGCTATCAACTCAACCGGGAATTACTGGAACGCCTCAGTGCCCTGCCTTATGTCAAAGGCATGTCAACGGATTCCTCTATGCCTTGTTTAGGTGGGGGGATCACCTCCATAGTCACCACGACAGGATATACATCGCCTGATGAAAAGCCCATTAGTGCCATTTATCATAGCGTGAGTCCTGATTACTTCAGAACCCTGCAAATACCTATCCTCAAGGGACGCGGTTTCTCACCGGAGGAGTGCCAGCAACAAGCGGCGGTCGTGGTCATCAACGAAGGCATGGCCCGTTTGTTTTGGCCGCAGCAGGATCCAATTGGAAGAGAGCTGAGTTTTTGCGGTCAGCAGAACAGGGTGATTGGAGTTGTTGCGGATATGGTTCAGGGCAATGTCAAGTCAGATAGGCCCAACCATTTGTTTTTCCCCTTTGATCGGTATCCGTTTATGACGCTTTTTGTTGGACTTGCTTATGGTGGCTGTAATTTAAATGTTGTTGTTCGAACAGCCTCCGGTCCGGGGCCTGTTATCGAGCAGGCCCGGGCCATACTTAAAGATATCGATTCGACACTACCGCTCTACGATGTCAGTACCTTTAAAGCAGAAATGGACAAATGTATCAGTCAGGAGCGATTCACTACTGCATTTTTGACGGTCTTTGCTTGCATTGCACTGCTGCTAATCGTCATCGGCATTTATGGTGTAGTATCCTATGCAGTAACCAGGCAAACCCGGGAAATTGGTATCCGCATGGCATTGGGCGCGCAAAAGACAGGCATT
>CAYVXS010000232.1:0-5485 GCA_964454885.1 uncultured Pirellulales bacterium | reverse complement strand
ATGAGTTAAAATCCCGGCGCCGTCTGCGATGAATCTTTGACCGTTTTGGCCGATGCGCCGACACATATCCACATCTTCCTGATAAATTGCTTTTGCTTCGGCTAATATTACTTTGCGCAAATCCAGGAACGTCGCATCGGGACGTTCGGTGACAAATTGCCTGGCCTTCTTCTGGACTCTCCGAATCGCCCAGAATAAATTCACCGCCGTCGGGCGGGACGATGCCAAATATTCTACCGATTGGCTAAGGATTTTTAATCCCTCATCCAAACTATCCGCTTCGGCCGTTTTTTGCATAGCAAGCACAAGCCCATAGGCGGCACAGACGCCAATAGCCGGCGCGCCGCGTACGGCAAGAGTCTTTATCGCTTCAGAAAGAGTCTCGATGTCACGGCATTGCATTTTAACAAAATCGCCGGGGAGCCTCCGCTGATCCACAAGCTCAAGAAAACCGTCAACATCGCCAATCCATTCGAGGGCTTTTACAATCATTATCTATACTTCGTTTTCTAAGAGTAAATTTTACCTTCCCGGTAATCCTGCCAGGCCGGCTCAAACGCTTTTCTGTCGGTCGGAGCCGGGCGTAACTCGATTGTCCTGCTCCGGAACAAATCCGGCGAGCTTTCGTCGAATTCGATATGCAGGATGGAATCCCTTAACGACTGGTTCTCAGGTTTGAATTTCAAAGGTTTACCGGTCGCTTTATCAATGACATCTGGATGTATTCCGACACCATCTTCGGCCAAAACCAGATGAGAGCCGCGTGAACCGCTACCCTGCCTGAGCAATTCGACAACGGCCTTAAGATATCCGGCGCTTGCCAGAGCGAGATGTCCCGCCTGTATTGCCGAAATCAAAGTCTTTTTATCGTGTGCGTTGAAACCCTTTTGTCGAATGGTTTTGCAAAGCTCAATCGCTTCGGTCAGGGCCTTTTGCGCATCGTTTAATTCCCTAATGTGTCCCCCTGAGGCGGTCATACGACTACGGATATCTTCCAAAATCTTTTTCGGATCCAATCCGTCCTGATTTGCATACTTCTTAAAATCAGCAATAAAATCACCGAGCTGCCTTTCAATCTCGAACTGGTTATTAGAATAATCCGGCAAATTGCAGCCGTACGCATTTGCAATATATTCAGCCGCCCGCAGCCCGCCGGTCTGACCGGCATTGAGGGCCGAACCGCCGGGACGTTTTACGCCGTGAGTGCCGGCCATCTCACCGATAATAAATGTATGGCCGATATTGGACTGCCACCATTTATCCACGGCGAAACCGCCGTTGTTATGCTGCGCACAGACGGCAATCTCGAGCGGCTCGAAATATAAATCTATCCCGTGCTCCTTGTATATCTCTATCGCCGGAGTATTCATGTGTGCCAATCGTTCGATGGGAGTTTTTTGCAGCGCACCTGCTTTTTGCAGATACTCTTTTGCTTCCGGTTCGAGGGCATCGATACTAAATTCATCCATAGAGTCGTTGCCGACAGGATTTTTCAAAAAGTCCATAAAGACCCTTCGGCCCTTTTGGGTTTCGTTAAATACCAGGATATCGATTAACGAAGATTGCAGATTTTCAATACGCTGCGGGTCAAACGGCCACTGGTAACCTTTGAGAAAAATATTCGTCGCCATTTTGCTCATGGTCGGAAAAAAATCCGTTAAGAATTCTTTCTCGTCCTTGCCTTTAGCATTGGTACTGAAAATACGTGGCAACGCCTGCATATACGTGCCGGAGACATTCCACCGGAACTTTATGCTTGCCAGGCCGAACTGCGACTCGGTCAGGTTGGCGCCAATCAGACCGGCCTTCAATGCAAGGCCGTGAATTCCAAGCTGTCCTTTGGGATAAACGGAGGTTTTGAACAGCTCACCCGGGCCGCCTGCGGCAAAAACAATATTTTCTCCTAAAAAGACATTGATAGCGTAATTCGCTGTGCTCAATTTTTTCTTATCCACGGTGACAATACCAGCGATTCGCTTCGACTCGCCCGAGCCGATTGTTATTAAGTGCGCCGCTTCCTGCTTGTCGTGAATTTTGACGCCGTATTTTTTAAGCTGCTTTTGCAGGCACTCACTCATGAATTTGCTCGTCTTGGGGCCGGCCGACGTGGCGCGTTCATACGGGTCGTGGTCGGTCTTGTATCCGATGAATGTGCCGGAAGAATCCGTCGGAAAAGGAACGCCGGTCTGAACCAAATGGTAGAATTCCCGAAGTGAGCCGATTGCCTCGATAAGGGCCGAATCCCGGTGACAGCAGCCTGCCGCCGTCAGAGATTTGGCAAATTCCTCGGCGCTGTCGGCCACATCAGGACTCGTGCCTATTTTATAATACGTCTGCTTGTCGGAGCCGCTCATTCGTGAAGCTCCCAACCCCACGCCTGCGGTGACAACAACAATCCTTTCCTTCGGATTTTTTATACCTTTTTGCTCCATAAAATCACAAAGATGCACGGCACAGTTCATTGAGGCCGCCCCGGCGCCGACAATGACCGTGTTGTAGCGATGAAAAGTAACTATCTGATTATCTATTTGTTTAGTTTCCATTACAGATATTCTCCTGTTATTCGAATGATGACTTATAGATTGAAGTTTCTGCCTGTTGTCCGACTTATCTGTTCGAGAGACGCTTTTTTGAAGTCTATATCCGGGTATTTCTCTTCGCGAAGCCTGTCGATCATAAGCTTGATTGCGGTCAGCTCTTTCGCCAAAAGCTCGTAATCCTGATCGTCGATGATTTTTTTCATCGTAGCCTTTTCAATCATACTGAACGAGCCGCCCAAGACAAGGACTCCCGCCTCGATATAATCCGGGATATTTTCAGCGTTCGTCCCGCCTGTCGGCACAAGGCTGATGGTTTTATGGATGGCCGGATCGATTGCCTTTACAAATGTCGGGCCGCCAAGCTGTTTCGCCGGGAATATCTTACAGAGATTCGAGCCCTTGGAGTATTGACCGACCACTTCGGTGGCGGTGCCGCATCCCGGAATAATGGGAATCTTCCCGGCGTATTTTTCGAAGCTTGCATCGCTGAAATTGACCGCAGAGACAAGATAGCTCGCACCGGCATCCACAACCTGGTCCACAGAGGGCAGTGGGTCCTGGGGATTGGCCTTATTATAAACATCGAGCATCTCAGGGAAATCTATCAGGCTCGCCGTGCCCGCGGCAAAATCCGGCAGCTCTTTTCGCAAACGCGAGAGCTTCTCCAAAGGCTTGCTTATCCGGCAGGTGACTTCCATATTGTTGACACCCGCCTTTATAAGGGCCTGAGCGGTTTTGACGATATCGAGCTTGTTCTGATTGAAAACGAGAATAAAACCGTCCCTGAGAAGCGTCGTTAAGGTTTCTTTTATATTCATAATCTTGCAACTCCAAAATTTCTAAATCCTAATTTCTAAATCCAAAACAAATATAAAAATCCAATGTTCAAAATCTAATAATCTGTTTTTTTATTTATTTGAATTCTGATAATTTGATATTGTTTAGAACTTAGAATTTAGAGCTTAGGATTTTATTTTATAGTCTTCTGAAATGAAAACCGCCGTCAACATTTATAACCTGACCGGTCGAAAAATCAAGCCTTCCTTCTGCGATGGCACCTACGGCCTTACCGATATCCTCCGGTTGGCCCCAGCGTTTAATAGGAGTCAGACCTTCTTCAATAAGTTTGTCATATTTGTCCTTTACCACGGTGGTCATATCGGTCGCTATGATACCGGGCCTGATTTCGAAAACTCCGATGCCGAATTCGGCCAACCTGTCCGCATAAAGCATCGTCATCATACTGACGCCCGCTTTGCTGACGCAATACTCACCCCGACCCGGCGAGCTGGTATAAGCAGACATAGAGCTTGTATTAACAATCCGGTAAGAACGCTCGGGATGTTTTTTCTTTTGCTCGATCATCCAGTTGGCCACCTTCTGGGTCAAAAAGTAAGGCCCTTTGAGATTAATCCGTAATACCCTGTCGAAACTCTCCTCGGTCGCTTCGAGAATGTCCAGTCTTTTCAAGGGAGCTACACCGGCGTTATTGACTAACATATCACATCTGTCGAATTTGCTTTTTGTCAAGGCGACAAGACCATTCCTGTCCGAGTCGCTGCTGATGTCACCACGCTGAATTTCACACTTTGCGCCGAGTCCCTCAATTTCTTTTTGTGTTTGGAGGGCCCTGGAATCGTCAGGCTTACCGTCGGGGGTAAAATCGAAATAATTCACCACCAAATCGAAGCCGAGTGAAGCAAGCTCCATCGCAATACCTTTTCCGATGCCACGGCTTGCTCCCGTTACAATTGCTACCGGTCGTTCTTTCATTTTTCAAAATCCTCTCTATATAAGAACAAAACTATTTTAGAAAATCATCAATTTCTCTTGCCGCTTTCATACCATCCGCGACGGCCGCCACGACTGTAGCAGCCCCTTTGACAAGGTCACCGCCGGCAAAAACTCCGTCTAGAGATGTTTGTAATGTCCCCTGCTTTGTTTTGATAAGCCCCTGTTCGATTTCCACGCCAGGAAGAATCTTGCCAAGCTCCTCCGGCGATTTCTGGCCGATTGCCTCGACCACGATATCCATATCGAGATCATAAGCGCTCGATTCGATGTTCTGAGGTCTACGCCGTCCGGAAGCATCCGGCTCGCCGAGCTTAGTCGGGCAAACGGTAATCGATTTGAGCCTGCCGTTCGAGCGGTTGAATTTCAAAGGCTGGGTCAATATTAAAAAATGAACACCCTCACTCATAGCCCTGTCACGCTCAGTACTCCACGCGGGCATTTCTTCGAACGAACGACGATAGATAAGATAAACATCCCGTGCCCCTAAACGTTTAGCCGTCACTACTACATCCATCGCGGTATTACCACCGCCTATTGCGGCTACCGATTTGCCGCCGAGGTCCAGCTTGCCCGGTTCTTTAGCCGCTGACAGGAAATCCATCGCATTCCACAGGCCGTCGATAGATTCGTCTTCATCACTACTGCCGACGGCTTTGGGAAGCCCCAAACCGATAAAGACAGCATCGAATCCTTCTTTTCTTATATTATCCAGATTGAACTTTTCGTTCAATTCAGCGTCCAGACGTAAAATCATTCTATCGCTCGGAACATCGGTGAAAACCGCTGTGATTTCGTTTTTCAGGGCGCTGCTTTGCCTGTCCGGCGGGATGACCGATTCTACCATTCCACCCAATTCGGTGCTCTTGTCGAAAATTGTCACCTTGTGCCCCGCTTCGAGTAACTTCGCCGCACAAGCCAAACCCGCTGGGCCGGCTCCTGCTACGGCGACTTTTTTCCCCGTCGCTTTTTTCGGAATCCGCAGTTTCGACCATCCGTCTTTGTTGGCCTTTTCTGATAAAAATCTTTGAATATCGGCAATAGGCAAAGAACCGTCACCGATAAATCCCTGCAGGCAATGACCCTCGCACTGGTGTTCGACGGGGCAAAGCCATGCACAGACTTCGGGAAAGACATTAGATTCCCTGATTATT
>CAYVXS010000231.1:0-5508 GCA_964454885.1 uncultured Pirellulales bacterium | reverse complement strand
GACGGCATCCATCCGAACGCAGAAGGCGCCGGAATAATGGCGGAAACGATTTTCTACGCAATCATAGGCATAAGAACACTGCCGGATTTCAACTCGGACGCTATAGTAAACTTCCGGGATTTCACCATTCTTGCTCAACACTGGTTAGGGAACGAACCATCACTGGACATTTCTCCGACGCCTGACGGTGACGGCGTAGTAAATTACATGGACCTCGCCGGTTTGGCTCAATACTGGCTCAAAGAAATTGGATTGGTTGCTCACTGGAAACTTGACGAGGCGGAAGGTAACATCGCCCACGACAGCGCCAAGGGTAACGACGGCACTGTGTATGGTGACCCTATCTGGCAGCCTGAAGGCGGCAAGGTAAACGGGGCGCTACAACTCGACGGCATTGACGATTATATCGGTACTCCCTTCGTTTTGAATCCAACGGATGGACCGTTCAGTGTATTCGCCTGGATAAAAGGCGGCGCCCCGGGACAAGGTGTAATATCTCAAAAAGGTTCGATAAACTGGTTGTGCACCGATCCCCTGGAAGGCAAATTAATGACGGAGCTTATGTACCCCGGCCGGTCAGGCGCTTCGATGATTTCAGAGACAGTAGTCACAAAAGACGATTGGCAGCGCATAGGCTTCGTGTGGGATGGTTCGTACAGAATTCTCTACGTAGGAAATACCGTTGCAGCCCGGGAGCCACAGAGTTATATCGGCGGCTCGGAAAATGACCTGTATATCGGAACCGGCAAACGGCTGGAACAGGGTACATTCTTCTCCGGCTTAATCGACGATGTCCGCATCTACAATCGTGCCGTAATACCTTAGGTCTGCTCAAAAAGAGACGTAATGTCAATGGACTCGATGATGCCAAAACCCGCTAATGAATTAGTGGGCTAAATACTGCCAAAGTATTTTTTGTGAACCCCTTGGGAGTGAAATCTTTGATTTAAATCCGTTAAATCTGTGAAATCTGTGAAATCCGTGTTATTTTGATTTTTTATAATTTTCTCACAAAGTGAATCAATATTTGAAACAAATAGGACTAGCCAACTATTAAATTTTTACGTGTGTACAGAAAACAGTAAGTGCTTTGAATAAATGATAGATACTTCAATGTGTTGTTGATCCGAAGGATTAAATGCGATAGCATATTGTCCTATCTGAGATTTTCATCTATCAAAGCTTTTTTCTTTTTGTTTCTGTTCCAGTGTTTTATCCGGATTTCCCCACCTGAGAATGTCGGGGTCTTCTCGATATACGTTGATATTTACGCATGGCAAGAATACCGGTTCCAAGTAATATAAAGGTCGATGGCAAGGGAACCAATACGAACGAGAGGTTGTCGGCATAACCATCGTTGTATGACCCGTCTGTCCGATTCATCACCAGTAACACTTCGATTTGCCGAGTGTCTGTCGGCAGGAATCCCTGTGTATCCCGATAAAGCAAACTAGTATCGTTGCCGCGGTCGCTCGCTGATATCGAACCAATTGCGTCTGAACCAAGGACATTTCCATTGTTATCCTGAAAAAGGACAGTTAGAACCGCATTATCGTTTTGGCCCTCCCACCCGCCGAAATATCCGCTTAGGTCATAGCCGACCGTGCCCTGATCAATCTCATAAGCGGCGCCTGATACATCTATGATTTGAACAGCGCTTGAAGTTGCATTGCCTGGACCTCCCGCAAAAAAGTTAATACCACGGTCATCGGGACCAGGGCTGTCAAAATCGGGAAATTTTGATGAGCCACTACCAGCTCCGTAATTCACCACCGTAAAATTACCAACTGTGTCCCATTCCGGAACGTCTAAAACATCATAGCCACCAGTGGAACCAACTCCGAGTTCGGCATTTCCGTTCTCAATCAGATTGGTCCCAAATTCAATAGTAGTCGCTTTAAGACATTGTAAAGGAAGCAGAAGAATCAACATAACGGTGAATATTGCGGAATTTCTTGACAGATACTTGATCGTAACCATTTCATACCCTTTCCTTATCCATTCTGAAGTTTGCTTGCCTATTGTTGTAACCGGTTATTTCAACCCGTTAATAATATCGATATTGCCCTCAACTTATAACTGATTAAAGCCTCTTCAAACCGAGATTTCCCATATACTTCACACGAGAACACTACTGCAAACTTCAAGTTTCACATTAGCATAATTTCATCTCGGTGTCAACAAGTTTCGGTGGGTTTTGGGAGCAAACCGTCAATGTGCCTCAGAGCGGTCTGCAGACCGGGAATTGGCTGCAAAAGGGGGTAGATAAAAAATCTATTGCAAATCTGTAGGGCTTTAATATAATATCCGCTTGTTTATGCGTAATTTATAAAACGCAATACGAAATACGCAGTGTGAAAATGGGAGAAATTCCAATGGAACAATTAGCAGCAGAAACGGTAATTGACTTATTCGGCGAAACATTGCCCTCGTTAGACCAGTTAAAAACATTGGCCGGACATGTTCATTCCAGTGAAAAGAACATTATGGATTTCAGTCAAAAGGTGGAATCACATATGTCCGAGACCTCGAAACAGACCGCTGAGGCGTTGGGTATCGGCCTGTTTATTCTGGGCAGATACGCCGAAGCTATCGAGAAACTGCAAAAGGCAAAAGACAGCGGGGAAAAATTCATCTATCTGGCCCTTGCCCAGCGCCGGACGGGTGAATTCGAAGAGGCGATCAAGAACCTGCAAAAAAGTCTCGAACACCAGGCCGATACGCTGAGCATCAATATGGAAAAAGCGGCAACACATCGTTATGCAGCCAATTACGAAGCAGCGGCTAAAGAGCTAAAGGCCTGTGCGAACTTCGAGAATGTAAGCGGCGAATATCACTACCAGCTCGGTCGGCTGCAGGAAGTCCAGGGCCTGTACGAAGATGCTTCTGAAAATTACAGAAAAGCAGTAGAGCTTTCCCCCACCCATCAAAAAGCCCTCTTTCATCTGGCTTTTCGGTGCGACCTTTCGGGCGACGAAGAAGCGGCTATCGGTTACTATAAGCAAATCGCCTCGAACAACCCGGCATATGTAAGCGCCCTGCTGAATCTGGCGGTGCTTTACGAAGATAACGAAAAGTTCGACAAGGCATCCCAGTGCATCGAAACGGTGCTGGAAACCCACCCGAACCACCAAAGGGCAATCCTGTTCAAAAAGGACATCGACAGCTCGAAAACGATGTTCTACGACGAGGAAAAGGAAAAGAAAAAATCCCGCAAGAACCAGATTCTCGAAACACCGATATCCGATTTCGAATTGTCTGTGCGCAGCAGGAACTGCCTCAAGAAAATGAAGATACAAACGCTCGGGGACCTGCTTAATATCACCGAGGCGGAGCTTTTATCGTACAAAAATTTCGGCGAAACATCCCTCAAGGAAGTCAAATCCATTCTCGAACCGAAAGGCCTGAGATTAGGCATGTCACTGGAGGAAAAGCAGTTCCCGTCGATTGAAACCTCAGAAGGCACTATAATTACCGATCAGGATCAGGGTCTGATGAACAAGCCTATAGACGACCTCCAGCTTTCGGTGCGCGCCCGCAAATGCCTGCTGAAGCTTAATATTCGTGTATTAGGTGAGCTGACGAGCAGGACGGAAGCCGAATTGCTCGGCTGCAAGAATTTCGGCGTAACAAGCCTTAACGAAATCAAAAAATCACTCGGAGACCTCGGATTATCCCTGCGAAGTTTAGATTAACAAACAAATTCAGGTCGGGAAATTTGTTGTCTAATAACGATATCCGTCCGAGAGGATTACAGGCGAAAATTGTTCACAAAATAACGGGCCGGAAGTTTCTTATACCGACACTAATCGGCCATACGGCTATTCTCCTGCTCTTAGCTGTGCTGCCGGGCGGTTGTAAGAAAAGACAGATCGTAACGCCGACTCCGCAGATGGATACCGATCCGCAGTATTGGGTGAGAGTCCTGCTTTTCGATGATGTTAATAACTGTACGGTTGAAATACCATCGTCTTTCAGTGTTGATAACGGGGATCCCGACCTGGAAAAACAAATCGAGCTTGCCGATTTTGGAAAATCAGAAGGACCGATCAATATCCGGTTGATCGACGGTCAAATAAATATTTCCGACAAATCTTTTTCAAACGAGCAAATAATCATTTCCTCCGATGAGCCATATATATTTAATCTGGACGGCAAAAATTACCGCGGAAAATTAAAGCTCATAACCAATCCGGACGGCAGCTCTTTCGATGCGGTGAATATCGTTCCAATCGAGTCATATTTGGCGGGAGTAGCCGGAGCCGAGATGCCCGAATACTGGGAACCGGAAGCTCTCAAGTCCCAGGTAATCGCTGCAAGGACATATTGCCTATATACAAAAAAACGTTTCGGTGGTAATCGCAATTGGGACGTAGGTAAAACGGCCGCCCACCAGGTTTACCGGGGGATCGGCGCCGAATCCGCTGCGATATGGAACGCCGTTAACCAGACTACAGGGATGGTCCTGACCTGCAAACAGAACAACGGTACCGAAGATATCTTCCCCACGTATTATAGTTCCACCTGCGGCGGTCACACGGAAAACAGTAAAAACGTCTTCGGCGATTCTTTCCCCCCGCTGGTCGGTGTGCCCTGCCCGTATTGCCAGGATGTGGCCAAACCAAAATTTTTCTTCTGGCCGATGGTTCGAATCGACAAAACGGAAGTGAACGACAGGCTATTCCAGAGATATGAGAAACTCCGACAGCTTGGTGATATCAATGATATTAAAATAGCCGAACAGAGCGATTACGGCGATTTCTCCCGGTTGACAATGTTGGAATTAATCGGCTCCAACGGGAACAGGGAGTTTCTACGGGCCGAGGACTTTCGCCTTGTAATCGATTCGACCGGCGGAAAAATAAAAAGCGCCTGCTTCCAGCTCGAGGACCTGGACGATAGCTGGGCCTTTTTATCCGGCAGAGGCTGGGGCCACGGTGTCGGGATGTGCCAATGCGGCGCCCAGGGAATGGCAAGAAAAGGAAAAACCGCAAGGCAGATACTTTCCCATTACTATCCGGAATCCAAAATATTGACAATCAAGTATTAATATCAGGCAATTTCTTTCCAATATGCCTTCAGTCTATGTTACAATCTAACTTTCTTATAATTATGGACTTATACCATACATAAGTGAAAAAGAACTCTGAGTTTGGGATGAAATATCACAGAACAGTATTTGAAAATATGAAAAATCAGTCATTATGAGTAATTTTCAGATTTTACATCAGGACTCTCTCTCGTCCGCCAGGGCGGGATTGCTGAAAACCGCTCACGGTCAGGTAGAAACTCCCGCCTTTATGCCGGTTGGAACCGCCGGGGCGGTTAAAGGGGTAACTCCGGAGCAGCTCAAGCAGACCGGCGCTTCCATAATCTTAGCCAATACGTATCACTTAATGCTCAGGCCAGGGGTCGAAACGATAGAAAAACTCGGTGGACTCGGCAGATTTATGAGCTGGGACGGGCCGATTCTAACCGACAGCGGCGGTTATCAGGTATTTTCGCTAA
>CAYVXS010000230.1:0-5521 GCA_964454885.1 uncultured Pirellulales bacterium | reverse complement strand
CGGATATCTGAACACCGTAATATACTGCAATCGGCACAGACATTACAGCTACAACCGGTATAGCTATGATTAAATGTATCTTTATTTTTCTTTTCATAATAGGAACTGAAAACCTGGGATAGTTTCCTGCTATGCACAGGCTAATTTTTTGACTTCTTTTTCTTTACTCTAACCTAAGTCCTGTTTTATTTGCTTGTCTCTTTATCTTATCTTGTAAATCTGCTAATAAATCGTTGCCTGAGCAATCTTTATGCCATATGGTCATTCCCTCAAAATCAGGATCGCACAACCACCAACATCGAAGGTAACTTTCTTTGAGTGTATCTTCAAGAATAGTCTTATTAATCAAATCCTTCTGTAAACATATATCAACTGCAGGCTCGATAACTGAGATACCCATAATCGTAGTGCCATATGAAAATTGACATCTCTTCGAATTCGCTATTTTTTTAAAGTAGTCATGAGAGTACTCAACACAAAGCCACACTGAAGCAGCATTTTCTGTTTTTTCAAGCTTTCTAATTTCACTTACGAAAAAACGATTTTTCTTTCCGAACTCAAAGGGCAGGTATGGCCATAAACTAAACAATTCGTGTTGAGTAGCCTCGCCCGAAAAGTTTAACAATTCGACTGTTTCCTTTGATAATCCTGCTATGAACCTCAGAAGATTTGGCCAGATTTTGATAAAAGCGTCGATCATAGCTTGTGAGTCTTGCCATCTATGACTATTATCAACGAAAATTTTCGTTGCTCGTCCCATATCTTTAGGTAGTGGCCCAGCTTGTATTGGAGCTTTAATAGAAATACTCAGGGGTTCTTTGAAACTCATGAGCACTTTTGAATCGGTTGGCAAATAGTTTTTCCAATTAGCAGCTTGTCCACCAACACCTAATGCCAGCTTTACAGATAATTTGTTGTCTTTATACATTATCTAACTCAAAAATTAATAACCTGGGACAGTAATCTATTATGCACAGGCTAATTTTTTGACTTCTTTTTCCAAGCGGCTCGAGAGCCTGTCAGTCTCGGCGTCCAGATCATAATCCACCTGAATACCCAGCCAAAATTGCGGCGAATTACGGAAATACCTGGCTAAACGCAGAGCAGTATTTGCTGTTATGCTCCTTTTAACATGGATAATCTCGTTTATCCTCCGTGCGGACACCCCCAGGTCTCGACCAAGCTGATTTTGACTTATATTCAAAGGTTTTAAGAATTCCTCAAAAAGAACTTCTCCAGGGTGCAATGGAGGTATTTTATTTTTTCTCGTTTTATTATCTCAATAAGTATCCTTTAGGAACTATCTCTACATGGTGCGGAGCGCATTTTTAGTTTAGCACAAGCGATAGCAAAGGCAAAGGGAAAATCCAGATCGGTAGTCCTGATGCTCTAAAACAGCCTGAATAAATTCTTGACAGCAGGGCGGGTAGCAAATAAAGTATCACATTCGTTTATCCCGCAATAGAGTAAGGCGGGTATAAGAATCAGGAAAATATCTGGTTTATTGTATTACAAAGGAGATTTTTAAATGGCAACAAAGGTAGCAATTAACGGGTTCGGCCGAATCGGCAGGGCTGTTGCAAGAATTATTTTCGAGAGAAAAGGCGATTTGGAACTGGTCGCCATCAATGACCTCGCGGATGCCAAGTCCCTGGCCCATCTGTTCAAATACGATACCGTTATGGGCAAATGGGGCGGAACCGTCGCAGCCGGAGACGGCGAGCTGGTTATCAACGGCAAGTCCGTAAAGGTTCTGGCCGTTAAAAATCCCGCCGAGCTGCCCTGGAAGGATATGGGCGTAAAGGTTGTTCTGGAATCTACCGGAATCTTCCGCAAGGCCGAATCACCGAAGGGCGGCTATGCCGATCATCTCAAGGCAGGCGCTGAAAAAGTAATGTTGAGTGTCCCGGCGAAGGACGATATTGATGCGACTATCGTTTTGGGCGTCAACGATGAAATGCTCACAAGCAAAGTGAAGTGTGTCTCGAACGCAAGCTGTACGACCAACTGTCTTGCCCCCTTGGCCAAAACTCTCAACGATGCATTTGGAATCGAGCGGGGTTTTATGACCACGATTCATGCCTATACCAACGACCAGAGGGTGGCCGATATGATCCACTCCGATCTGTGTCGCGCACGTGCAGCCGCGGCTAATATTATCCCGACTTCGACCGGTGCCGCGAAAGCTATCGGCAAGGTCATCCCTGCACTTGACGGCAAGCTCGATGGTTTCGCGATCCGAGTGCCTATTCCGGTCGGCAGTATCGTTGACCTTGTGGTAAACGTGAAAAAAGATGTAACGGTCGAAAGCGTGAATAAAGCCCTCAAAGCATCGGCAGAAGGCCCCATGAAAGGTATTCTGGTCTATTGCGATGAGCCTATTGTCAGCAGCGACATTGTGAATAATCCTGCGTCGAGTATTTTCGATTCTCTGTGCACAATGGTTAACGGCAGGACCATTAAGGTCGTGAGCTGGTATGACAACGAATGGGGCTATTCCAATCGCAGCGTCGATATTATGGAAAAAATGGCTAAGATGTAATTCATGTTCTTGTGAAAACTTAAAAAATGTGACATGGATGTTTGACTCGGTTTTCGGGAGAACAACATGAAAGCTTTAGAGGAAAAAGAAAAAATGGCTAAAAAAACAGTCGCTGATATCGATGTAAAAGGTAAAAGAGTTCTGATGCGGTGCGATTTTAATGTGCCGCTGGATGATAACTGCAACATTACCAGCGATGACCGAATAGTCAAGGCTCTGCCAACGATAAAAAAGATTTTGGATGGCGGCGGTGCTTTAATTCTTATGAGTCATCTCGGCCGGCCAAAGGGTCAAAGAGACGATAAAATGTCTTTGGTCCCTGTGGCTAAGAGATTGTCGGAGCTATTGGGTAACCAAGTCGTTTTCGTCGACGATTGTATCGGTGCCGAGACGAAAGAAAGAGCCCTGGCCCTCAAACCCGGAGATTGTATGCTCCTCGAGAACCTGCGTTTCCACAAAGAGGAGACAATTAAAGACAAGGCCGCGAAAGAAGATGCACAACTACGCCAGGCCAAGGACGATTTCGCGAAGGAACTGGCTGATATGGCCGATGTTTACGTGGATGACGCCTTCGGTACGGCACACAGGGACAACGCCTCGATGTACACTGTCCCGATGATGATGGAAGGCAAGCCAAAAGTCATCGGTTTTTTGATTGAAAAGGAGTTGAAATTCCTGGGCCAGGCTCTGAGCAATCCCGGCAGGCCTTTCGTGGCAATATTGGGTGGTGCGAAGGTCTCGGACAAAATCGGCGTTATAGAAAATCTTATCGGCAAGGTCGATCGTATCATCATCGGCGGAGCTATGGCATATACGTTCCTCAAGGGTAACGGCAAAAGCATTGGTAAAAGCCTGTGCGAGAACGACTATATCGACAAGGGCCATGAGCTGCTCAAGCAGGCCGCCGATGCGAATTGCGAGGTTCTCTTACCGGTCGATCATTATGTTGTTCGAGATTTGAAGGCAGGGGTGAAATCCCGCATGGCGGTAGGCGATATCGATCCTGGTTTCCAGGCCGTTGACATTGGGCCGATTGCGGCTCAGAATTACGCAAAAAAGATTACCGATGCCAAAACTATTGTCTGGAACGGCCCGATGGGAGTATTTGAAATTCCGCCTTTTGATGAGGGGACCAAGGCCGTTGCTTTGGCGGTCGCCGAGGCGACCGACAAGGGTGCGACCAGTATAATCGGCGGAGGTGACAGTGCGAGTGCCGTCAATATGCTCGGCCTGGAAGATCGGATCAGCCATATTTCGACCGGCGGGGGTGCTTCGCTTGAATTTCTCGAAGGCAAAAAATTTATTTGCCTTGAAATCCTCGATGAAAAATAGTTTTTTCGTGATGTAACCGTCAATTGTATCGTTGATAATTCTGATACGACAAACAATATGCGATTACCCAAAGCAGGAACAATCGAGGTGGTGCCTTCTGTGCTCAGCGCCGATTTCGCCAACCTGGCCGATGAAATCGACGTAATTACTAAGGCCGGTGTCAGAGTAGTGCACCTGGATGTGATGGACGGTCACTTTGTGCCTAATATTACAATCGGTCCCCCTGTTATTGCCAAACTTCGCAGGGTAAGCAATCTGGTTTTCGACGCTCATTTGATGATAAGTGAGCCGGAACGCTATGCCGAGATTTTTGTCGAAGCGGGGGCGGACCATATCACGTTTCATATCGAAGTGGCCGAAGATCCGCCGAAACTAATCGACAAGCTGCACAAGCTCGGCTGTTCCGCGGGATTGTGCCTGAATCCTGAAACGCCTGTTGATTCGATTCGAGCCTTTGCGCCGCTCTGCGATATGGTCCTTGTAATGACGGTTCATCCCGGCTTCGGCGGTCAGAAATTTATACCGGAAGCGGCGAAAAAAGTAGTACAAATAAGAAAAATTGTCGGCCCCGCCGTCCGGATCGAGGTCGATGGCGGCATAGACCCCGAAACTACGCCGATTGTGGTTTCCTATGGCGCTGATACACTTGTTGCGGGCAACGCGATATTCGGAAAAACCGACCGGATTGCCGCTATAAACGCCATTCGGGACGCTTTTGACACGTGAGATTTTCATGCTCGGTGCGTTGGAGGTAATTTTTCTACCAAAATCGGTGAACATCTGGTAGAATATCGAGCTAAGTTAATTGTTGTGATTAAAAACCCCCGTGTCTTCTTGTCGCCCGCTGCTCCGACTTGTGTCGTGAGACACAGGGGCCAGAAGGCAAGAACGGGGGCTAATTATAGGTTGATATGGCAAAACAGACCAAATCTAAGTGGAACGGTTTTTCGCTCAAGCCCCGGAAAGAGATGCCCGAGGGCTTGTGGATGGCCTGTCCGGGCTGCGAGCACATGCTGTATAAAAGCATCGTCGAGAAGAACTTTAATGTTTGCCCGGAATGCAATCATCATTTTCGCATCGAAGCCTCCACACGGATACAATATCTGGTGGATGAAGATTCTTTTCAGCAGGTTCTGGATGATATGCGGCCGAAAGACCACCTCGGATTCAAGTTCAGGGGGACAACCTACAAACAGCGTTTAAAGGAAGACGAAAAAAAATCCGGCTCGAAGGAGGCGATGTTAGTAGGCAAGGCCTTTATCAAGGGAAGGCCCGTCTCCTTAGCGGTAATGGAGCCGAACTTCCTGATGGGCTCTATGGGATCCGTTGTCGGTGAGAAGTTATGTGTGGCGGTGGATATAGCAACCGAGGAAAAGCTGCCTTTGGTCGCCGTATGCTGTTCTGGCGGAGCGAGAATGCACGAAGGAGTTGTATCTTTGGGACAGATGGCCAAGACTTCCGCCGCTTTGGCGAAGTTCGACGAGGCGGGGGGGCTTTTCATCTCCGTCCTGACTGACCCGACTACCGGTGGAGTTACGGCCAGTTTCGCAATGCTGGGTGATTGCCTGATAGCCGAGCCGGGAGCTCTTATAGGTTTTGCGGGACCGCGCACCATTGCGGAAACTATAAAGGTCGAACTGCCGGAAG
>CAYVXS010000229.1:0-5525 GCA_964454885.1 uncultured Pirellulales bacterium | reverse complement strand
CCTTCTTTTGTTTTTCTCCTGTCTCCTGTATTCTGTGTTCTGTATTCTTTTTTATATCCCATCCTGCCATCCTTGCAACCGCAAAGAGCATCTCGAAATGCTGTTTCTGCCGAGAGTCGGTGACATAGATTATCGAATCGGCCTTTAATTCATTCACGCGATAGCGAATCGCTGCCAGATCCGTCGTGGCATAAAGATACGCACCATCTGATTTTTGAATAATAAACGGCAAAGGCTCACCTTCCTTATTCTTAAACCCTTCCGGAAACACACAAACCGCCCCATCGGATTCGACTGCCAGATCCTTGTCTTTCAATTCCTCAACAACATCCGGCAGCTTATCATTATAAAAACTTTCGCCACGTTCATGTTCTCTATTCAGATTCACCCCGAGAGTGTCATAGATTGCCTGATAATGAGAGCGAGACTTATGGATAATTAACTGCCATAACACCGTATATTCTGGATCATTATTATGCAAACGAACAACAGCATCTCTCGCAGCTTTTGCAAATTGTTCGTCACCGTCATATCGTTGTTTTGCTTGTCTGTAGAAATCTTCAAATAAGACGAGAGGAAGCTCAAGTTGCTCTGTAGTAATAGGGACGCCAGTGTATTTCTCTTGTTTGCGTGAATCTTCATCCAATAGAGCCATTAGCATGCCGAACTGCGTGCCCCAGTCGCCGATGTGGTTCTGGCGGATTACTGTATGGCCTAAGAATTCGAGCGTCCGGCAGATACAATCGCCGATGATTGTGCTGCGCAGATGGCCGACGTGCATCTGCTTGGCAATATTCGGCGCAGAAAAATCGACAACGATATTTTTAGACTTCGTGGTCTTTTCGATACATAGACTAGCAGCATCTTTATTAATACCAAGCAAACCTTCGGCAATAAAATCCGGCTTCAGTCGCAGGTTAATAAAACCCGGCCCGGCAATTTCCGGCGGCTCGCAAATGTCACTGATATCGAGGTTCTCAACTACCTGCTCGGCCAATTTGCGAGGATTAGTCTTGAGCTGCTTTGCAAGTGCCATTATGCCGTTGGCCTGATAGTCGCCGAACCTCGCATCAGTCGACGGTCTGACGATAGCGGCACAATCATCCCGCCCCGTCGCGGCGGCCATCGCCGCACTTATCCGCTGCTCAAGTATGTCAATCACAGGTTTCATTAATCGATTTCCAGTCTTTTTGCGTCTCCCCAGAGCAATTCCAAATCGTAATAGTTGCGATATTCGTTATCGAAAATATGGACTACGACATCGATATAATCGAGCAAAATCCACCTCGCCTGCTCGTAGCCGGCCCTGCCGAACCGCTGCAGGCCGAACTCTCTGGCCGCTTCGGAGATTTCATCGGCCACGGTGCGCATCTGCCGGTTGCTTGTACCGGTGGCGATAACGAAAAAATCGGTCGCCGGTGACATACCGGTCAAATCCAGAACAACAATATCGCTGCAATGCCTCTCGGCCGCGATTTTCGCCGCTGCAAGGGCAAATTTCTTTTCATTTGTACTTTTCTTTTTCGCCAAAATCTCACATCCTTACGCAAATCTACAATAAAAAAAGGGCGGCCGATTCGGCCACCCCGATAGATTACAAATGTTGGTTGGTTATGTCAACCAAAGTGTCTTTAATAGCACGCCGGTGCTCTGCAGAACAAATATCCAAAGACAACAATTGTTGCAAGAGCTACCAAGAGCTTTAACAACTCAAAAAGCCGTTCATCTTTTATTATATTATGTCTGCCGACCATTTTTCACCTCAATATATATATCGGCGAAAAAATGTCGGTACATTACAAGTTTTACTCTCCACCGAGGTGAAGCCAGCCGCTGACAATGGGGCCGAATTTCACTACCACACCGGAAAACACCACGCTGACCATCGTCATCAGCTTGATAAGAATATTCAGGCTCGGGCCGGAAGTATCCTTGCAGGGATCGCCGACCGTGTCACCTACGACCGCGGCCTTGTGTGCCTCGGAGCCTTTACCGCCGAAAGCGCCTTTCTCGATATATTTCTTGGCGTTGTCCCACGCTCCGCCGGCGTTATTGAGCATAATCGCCAGAACAAAGCCGCAGGTCAATCCACCGGCCAAAAGTCCCATCACACCGGCCACACCCAAAAGCAGCCCCGTCAAAACGGGGATAATAATCGCCAGCATCGACGGCAGAATCATCTCTTTCTGCGCGCCTTTCGTGGAAATCGAAACGCACCTGGCGTAATCGGGTTTTCCTTTGCCTTCCATAATACCGGCGATTTCCTTGAACTGCCTCCGGACCTCGTTGACCATCGCTCCGGCCGCTCTGCCGACCGCCTTCATCGTCATCGCACAGAATACGAAGGCCATCATTGCACCGATGAAAAGTCCGCAGATAAGTTTCGGATTCATAATCGTCAGGTTGTACGCATCGACAAATTGAGCTACCGTTGCCTGCTTCGCGGTCTCGGCCGTAAATTCGACATTGCCCACCACGAACGTCCCGCCGGCGTCCGTTGCAAGCCGGGATATCCAGATCCGCACCTCTTCGATATACGCCGCAAGAAGTGCCATCGCTGTCAATGCCGCCGAGCCGATGGCAAAGCCTTTGCCTGTCGCTGCGGTGGTATTACCTAAGGAATCGAGGGCATCGGTCCTTTTCCTGACCTCCGGCCCTAAGCCGCTCATCTCGGCGTTTCCGCCGGCGTTATCGGCTATCGGTCCGTAAGCATCGGTCGCAAGAGTAATACCCAGCGTGGCGAGCATACCGACAGCGGCGAAGCCGATACCGTACAAACCCATCGATAAATTCGTAAATCCACCGGCGAAACCGAATGCACATAAAATGCCGATTACGATTGTTATAACAGGAAAACCGGTGGAGAACATACCGGTAGCAAGACCGTCGATAATCGTCGTCGCCGGGCCCATATTGGCCTGATTGGCGATGCCTCTTGTCGGGCCGTATTCATCGGATGTATAATATTCGGTAAGCTGGCCTATAATCACACCGGCGACAAGCCCCGAAGCGACCGAGCCGAAGATGCCCCAGCTAATCCAATCGGTCGTCGCCATTATCGCGATAGCGACCAGAATCAATACGGAGCTGCCGAGCGTCCCGAACAGCAGTGCCCGCAGCAGGTTCTTCTGACTGGCGTCCTCCTTGCACCGAACCAAAAATATTCCTATAATCGAAAGGACAATACCCAGACCGGCAACGACCATCGGCGCCAAAACCGCCTTGAGCGGGTCCATTCCGCTTTCCGCAACCGCGATCACGGGCAGCGCCGCTCCGAGGGCCGCCGTGGCGAGAATCGAGCCGCAGTAGCTTTCGTATAAATCGGCTCCCATACCGGCGACGTCGCCGACGTTATCACCAACGTTATCGGCTATCGTAGCGGGATTTCTCGGATCATCTTCCGGGATACCGGCTTCGACCTTGCCGACCAAATCCGCCCCGACGTCCGCCGCCTTGGTATAAATTCCGCCGCCGACACGGGCGAACAGCGCCTGGGTCGAGGCGCCCATGCCGAACGTAATCATCGTCGTTGTAATTTCGACAAGCTTATGGCTCGCTTCCATTCCCGGTGTGACTAACCAGACGTTTTCGGCAATATGTCCCCAGCCTGTTGCCATGTGCTCGGTGGTATAAACTAATTTATCCAGTATAAGATACCACATGGAAATATCGAATAATCCGAATCCCACTACAACAAGTCCCATTACCGAGCCGGAGCGAAAAGCTACCTGCAGGCCGCTGTTGAGGCTCTTGCTTGCTCCCTGGGCCGTCCGGGCCGAGGCGTTGGTAGCGGTTTTCATTCCCAAAAAGCCGCAAAGACCGCTGAAAAAACCGCCGGTGAGGAATGCGACCGGGACGAACGGATTTTGAACGCCTTTGTACGCACAAAAAGCAAAAATCGCGCACAGAATAATAAAAACCAGGGTCACTACGCTGTACTGCCGGAACAGATAGGCATAAGCGCCCTCGCGGACGTGTTTGGCGATTTCCTTCATTTTGTCCGTGCCTTCGGGGGCTTCCATCATCTTCTTATAGAAGTAATAGGCGAAACCCATAGCCGCAATTGCCGCGATCGGCGCGATGAACCAGACCAATGGGCTGCCGTTCTGGGCTTCCTGCGAATTCTCGGCTGCAATCGCCGCCGAGCTAAAGGCACAGATAAAACCAAGCATAAATAGTATCAAAATACTCTTGCGAATCTTCACTTTATTGCTCCTTTCGATTTATTACCACCGTTCAACTCGATTCAAATATAAAAACAGTTTTGCCTATGGCATTGTAAGAACAGTGAAGTTTAACGAAACGTTTTGTTTTTTCAACTTTTTTTTGCACGTACGCATTTTTCACAACAAAAATTTTCTTCGCAAGGAGCCCATATGGACCGTTTTTATTGGAAAAGCAGGGGGGCAACAGGCGTAAATTATAAGCCTGAGTCTCTTATACGGACCTTAAATAAATGATAATGCCCGTAAGAATCAGGATAGCTACGGTGCAGATACTGATAGCGGTAAAAAATACCCACATAAAACGCCTGCTCTGCTTGGACAGGATATATTTGAGGTACCTGTCGCTTGCGGCGAATGTCTTGCTCATCTGTAAAATACCGTCCGTCTGGTTGGTGGTGCTCTGGTTTAGCTTGTCCAGGGTCCGGTTGAAGCTGTTGAAATTATCAGCCATCTGGACGTCTATATCGGCGGCTGCGGCGAGCTGATGGTCGATTTCGACTAAGGCATCGGTCTGCTTTGATGTTTCGGCCGGTATCTTTTCAACGGCGTCCATAAACTGCTCATTCTTGGCCGCCATAGAACGGAGCTGCTCTAAAAGCTGCTCGGTGATTTTCTTTTGATTTTCCACCATCGCAGGAAAACTCTCGAGCAGGCCAGGCAGTTGCTTTATCCGCTCCATCAGGGCCTCGTGCTGTTCGGCCTGACGATTCAAATGCCCGTTAATCCCTTCAAGCTGGTTTACCAGCTTATCGAATCCTTCCCGGAACTTTTCGAGCGGTTCGTTCGCTTTTCCGGATTCTGCATTCTCGACCCTGGATACCGGATACTGCACCGCAGATTCCGTATCTGCGTCCGATACGGAATTCTTATCATCCGGTTTTTTCCGCCGAAGAGCTTCCACTTGCGGACTATCGGCTGTACGCTGTTCGCTGTCCTCTAATGTTGTTTCAGCCGCCCTGATTGAATCGCTGTCCTGGCTGATGAGACCTTCCTCGTCTATTTCAGGTCGATGATGCCCGGAGAAGCTAATCTTGCGGGAACGCAGCCAGTTGCTCGTTTCGGCCCAAATGTCTTTGAAAGCCATTTATCTACACCTCAATTCATGATTATTTAGGTATAGGTGTATATATAGGAATACTATTCCTTTTCCTATCACTATTCCTGTCTTTCTAATATATTAAAGGCTTTTTCCCCGCCAATTCAAGTTATTTTTAATATATTTGCCGCCGCAAATCCTGGCAAAATCAGTTGATAATCAGACATAGTTCTACTATAGTAAAAGATCAAATGTTTTTTCGG
>CAYVXS010000228.1:0-5528 GCA_964454885.1 uncultured Pirellulales bacterium | reverse complement strand
CGAGCTGCCGCAGTTCTATAACATTCTTCGCGGCGATATGAGCCTTATCGGACCCCGGCCGTTATATATTTCGCAAATTCCGGAATGGAACGAACGACAGAAAAAACGCCTGCTCGTCCGGCCCGGGCTTACAGGACTGGCTCAAATCCGCGGCAGGGCGGCTCTGACCCAGGAGGAAAAGCTGGAATTAGACGTGAAGTACGTGGAAACAAGGGGCTTTTTGGCCGATATAAGGATAGCAATAGCAACGGTTTTCCATGTATTTGGACGCAAGGGCATCTACGAAAAGAGATACTCTCAAAGCGAATATACCCGCGGTGCCAAGTCCTGAAAATAAGATACCATTCGCGATCAGCGGATTCACAATTTTGCGTTTATATTTTAAATTTTGATATTTAGTTTATGGAATGGGAATGAAATATCTGACACAAATAGAGAAGTTGGAATTTTTGAGTGAAGCCGAAAAAGACAGGTTAATACCGGTAACGGAGAAGTTCGATTTTCGCAGCAACGAGTATTATTTGTCGCTTATTGACTGGGACGATCCCGATGACCCTATACGCAGGATTATCGTCCCCGACCTATGCGAGCTCGACGAATGGGGCCGGCTCGATCCGTCGAACGAACAGACTTACCGCGTAATGCCGGGCCTCGAGCATAAATATAACTCTACCGCATTAATGCTGGTCAGTGACGTTTGCGAGGGGATATGTCGTTACTGCTTTCGCAAACGGCTTTTCATAGATAATCGGGACGAATACCTTCGGGACCCGCAGGCGGCATTCGAATATATACGACAACATCCCGAGATAACGAATGTACTTCTTACAGGAGGTGACCCGCTCATTCTGAGTCCGGTGAAACTCGAGGATATAATTCGGGAACTGATGGCAATAGAACACATCAGGATAATTCGGCTCGGGACAAAAGTCCCGGCATTCAATCCGTATCGTATCATTAATGAACCTGCTTTGCCGGAGATGATTGGTAAATACAGTACCGACCGGAAAAAAATATATATAATGACTCATTTCGTTCATCCGCGTGAATTGACCAATGCGGCGGTACGGGCGGTGAATATTCTCCAGAGGGCCGGTGCGATAGTTGCCAATCAAATGCCGCTGATTAAAGGCGTTAATTCCGACCCTGAAGTTTTGGCAGAGCTGCTCGCAAACCTTTCTTTTATCGGGGCGGTTCCGTATTATATCTTTCAATGCCGCCCGGCACTTGGTAACAGGGCATTCACGATTCCGATTGAACAGGGTTACGAGATTATCGAGCAGGCGAAATCTCTTGTTTCCGGTCTGGCGAAGCGTGTTCGGTACGTGATGTCACACTCGACCGGCAAAATTGAAATAGTCGGTAAGACGGAAGATTTAGTTTATTTGAAATACCACCGGGCCGCCAACGACCTCGAAAGCGGCCGTTTCCTTGTTCTTGCGAGTAATCCGAATGCTTACTGGCTTGACGATTATGCCGAAATGTTAGAAGATTACCCGATAGATTTGCCTTACAGGTCGTACGGGCCTGAATAAAATTAGGTTTTGCAGGCTGCTCATTGAATATATCCGGGATTTATTAGCAATGCTTCTTAAAATTAAAGCTGTAATTCCTCTGATACTTATATACAGTGTCTCTTGTTTTGCATTGGAGCCTCAGGAGATTCTCGTTGTTGCGAACAGCGAGATAGATGCTTCGGTGCGGATTGCCCGGTACTATTGTCAAAAGCGGGGGGTTCCAGAGGATAATATTGTCACCCTGCCGTTGGGGAAATCAGCCGAAACTACGATCAGCAGGGACGATTATAATAGTAAACTCGCGGAGCCGCTTCGTGCTAAATTAGCTGATTTAAAATTTGCCGGTAAGATAAAATGCCTTCTGACAACGTACGGCGTACCAATCGTTGCCGGAGGACGCGGACAATTACCGGGCCGGGAAGACGAGCTAAAGAAGATCAGAGAGCTTATCGAGCAGGGAAAAAGCCGGATAGAACAGTTGGAGCGGGACAATATCGCTGATCTTAAAAGAATCGCGCCGGAAAAGAAGAGAATTGAAAACAATATAGCGCGATATAAATTAGTTATCGATATTATCGAAGGCAAAGAAACGAGCGCTTCGGTGGATAGTGAATTGTCGATGGTTCTGTTTCGAAATTATGAGCTGTATCGCTGGCAGGTTAATATGCTCTGTTCGAGCTCAAAAAATTCTCAAAATCAGGATGTGCTGTTGGCTGCTGGTCTTGGAACGCTCATGGTTAGCCGGCTCGACGGGCCGGGCGAAGATATAATCAAAGGGCTTGTGGATAAAGCTATTTTGGCTGAGCAGACGGGCCTCAAAGGCGTTGCGTATTTTGATTCGAGAGGGATTTTTAGAAAAGATCAGTTCGGAACGTATGACCAGTCTCTACGCGATTTGGCACATCTTACGAAATTGCGTACGGATCTGCAGGTTGAGCTGGACGAAACGAGCGCTCTTTTTCTTCCCGGCGTCTGCCCCCGAGCGGCCGTTTACTGCGGCTGGTACAGTGTGAAAGAATATATCGATGCCTTTGACTTTGTGGATGGTGCAGTCGGTTACCATATTGCAAGCTTCGAGGCGGTCGGACTTCGCGACCCCAACAGCAATCACTGGTGCCCGGCCATGCTCGTTGACGGTATAACGGCGACGCTGGGAGCGGTGGCCGAGCCATATCTTCATTCATTTCCCCGGCCGAAAGAATTTTTCGAGGAGCTTTATAACGGCAAATGTCTCGTCGAGGCGTACTATCGTACGAATCCGTTCAATTCGTGGCGATTAATCCTGATAGGCGATCCCCTTTACAGACCTTTCAAAGAACATCAAAATTAAAGAGCAGAATTTTTTACGGTAACCCTTTATTAATTCTTATTATGTAAATTCCACAGATAAGCTGCGGCAACGATTGTTACGATAGCTCCGAGTGAAGCGATTGTGTCCGAGAACGTAAAATGTCTGCCGATGATTGCCGAGAATATTTTCACGATTATCAACAGGCCTGTCGGTATTGCTAATGCCGTTGCAAACCATTTTATGCCGGTGGATTTTCGATTTGTATAAAGATACATATTGTAAAACCATAGCGCAGAAAAAAAAGCATAAGCAAAGAGATTAAATATCGTGTTTGTAACAGGCAGCAGCTCGGCTAAATTTACCCGCAGGAGATTCGTAATGCCGAATATGATAATACCCGTGACAAAAAGGGCGGCCGGCCAGAAAGTAAGAAAGGAAAAAAGCAGCAAACCTGTAAGTATGCCTGTTATGTTCGCTGCTATATCCATTGCGTCGCAGGTACGTCCCACAAAGCTCTGAATAACTTCATCGGCAGCCCCATATCCGGCCACTATAATAAATACCCACCAGACGGGGGCTTTCCTCCAGCTAACTTTTCCATCGGGCCTGATTGCGAACCAAAGCAGGAATGTCAGGATAAGATACGCGAAAATGTGAAGGCTTTTGTCCGAGACGCCGGCCTTTCGGACATATTGTGGCATAGGAATGTGAGCGAGGATAATGAGCGTGAGCCAGTATAATATCAGTAAGATTATAGTTATTCTGTGTCGCCATGATTTGGCCATAAAGTTATCCTGAGAGTTCTCGATTTCATAGTGTAGTGAATTCTCTTTTATTTAATTATACAGGAAGTGGTCAATTATGTAACGAGTGGATTACTAAAATTATGAGAAACCTGATCATGGGGTTTTAACCGTCAGACTCATTTTTTGGTAGATATGTTCGATAGTCCTAATATAATGACATAACCTTAGATGGCTATATTAGTGATTCTGTTTTGAATGGGAAAAGATTTAAATGGAATTTAACGGGATATTTTACGCATATCAAAATGGCACCCGATCAAATTGTTGAAAAAAAAGATTTTTCGCATGTTTTAATCTTATTGTTGATGGCCCTTGTCGTCGGCATATACCTGATAGCAACGACCGTTCTTATCTCCAAGGACGGTGTAATTTATATCCAAAACGCACAGGATTTTTCGAGCAGGCCCGTCGATATAATCAAAGGAATTGCTTTTCCTTTCGGTTACCCTTTTCTGATATTCCTCGCACATAAATTTGTTATGTTGTTCGACAACGGCTCGACGGTATTTACATGGATATATACTGCCCAGAGCGTGACATTGATATGCAGGATAATTACACTGGTTCTGTTATATTTCATAGGCAAATCTTTTGTCGGCGGCAGGAGGAGTTTCTGGGCGGTCCTTATCCTGATAATACTTCCCTATCCGGCGGAATTCGGAAGCGACGTGTTGCGGGACTGGCCTCACATAATGTTCCTGACGGCGGGATTTTTACTTTTACTCGCCGGTGTGAAAAAAACCAGGTATTGGATGTTTGGGGCGGCCGGCCTGGTATCCGGGCTTGGGCATATGATAAGGCCGGAATGCGCACAAATAGTCATTTATGGATTATTCTGGATTGGATTGAGACTCTTTTTCCCCAAAAACAGTATAAGCAGAATTAAGCTTTTTTATGCATTGCTTATTCTTCTGATTGGTTTTTCGATTCCCTTTGTTCCCTACGTAATAGTCAGAGGAAATATCCTCCCGGAGAAAGTAGAGCAGCTTTTCAGCTCTTCCGCTCCGGAGCATTCGGATGATATACGGATACCAGAGACAACATGTGATAATAACGTATATGCAGCGTCCGCTTTGCCGGTGGAATTATTAAAGGCGGCAGGGAGGCTTCTCGAGGAGCTCAGCGATAATTTAATGTATTACTTTATGCTGCCTCTGGTAATCGGATTTTATTCGCATTTTCGCAGGAAATCAGAGTTAACGGATATAGAGAGATTCTTTATGCCCGCCTTTGTCTTTTTTAATGTAGCCATACTGTTCCTGCTATATTACGACTGGGGATATATGAGCAGGCGACACAGTTTGCCTCTGGTTGTGTTCCTGGTTTTATATATTCCGGAAGGCCTGGAGATAATGGCGCACTGGTTTGAGGAGAAATTCCGCCGGGTACAGAAAGACCGAGAGTCTCAACGATTCTTCTTTATTTTATTGGCGATAGGTGTGGTTATTTGCATGCCTAAGCTGCTCAGGTCGTCGGGCGCCGACAAGCCGGGATACAGAGCTGCCGCTAAATGGCTCAGGGAAAATACAGGCACAGAGGATGTCATCGCAGTTCCGGACTTGCGGATAAGTTTTTACGCGGAACGGAAAGGCAAAAAGTACACAACAGAAGTGCCTGAAGGAGTTGATTATCTTGTCGGAATTGTGGAAGGTGGGGAAGGGGTGGCGGATTACGACGGAGCTGGACAGGAAAAATATTCGGTGAGTGTAAACGAACGGAAAAAAAGTGGAAAGAAACTGCTGATTTACCGAATGATGTAGTTAGAACTCATCCCAAAACCTCTTCCTACTGCGATTTGCTGTAAATTCCGTGGATCTGCGTTGTCGGTGAAAAAGGTTCTCATCGTGCATGAAGCACGTCTCCGAGCCTTTTCCACCTCCGGCCTTGACCACGAAATTTTCGCTCAATCTCGTC
>CAYVXS010000227.1:0-5539 GCA_964454885.1 uncultured Pirellulales bacterium | reverse complement strand
GGGTATTATTAGTTACATGATAATAGGATTAATTGCCGGAGTAATACTGGCATCACCGTGGATTTTCTATCAGTTGTGGCAATTCGTTGCCGCAGGGCTTTATCCACACGAAAAACGATATATTTATAAATCCATACCTTTTTCAGCGGGGTTGTTTGTTACCGGGGCTTTGTTTTTTATATTCGTAATCGCACCGAAGACACTGAAATTCTTTGTATTATTCAACAAAAGTTTTCTGGGAGTAAGCTCTAACTTTACCTTCGCCAACTATATCTCGTTTATAGGGATGCTTGCCCTGATTTTTGGTTTCGCTTTTCAAACTCCTATTATAATTTTTGTACTGTATAAGACCGGCCTGGTTTCAATTGCGGATTTTCGTAAATTCCGGAAATATGTGATTTTTGGCATCATTGTTGTTGCGTCTGCGGTAATTCCAGGCAGTGATCCCTTTTCACTTTTCGCTTTGGTGATTCCGATGGTGTTGTTGTATGAGTTAGGGATATTAATGAGCTGTCTGTCCGAGCAGAAAAAAATATCGAAGGATACAGAAAAATAAACCACTCTGGTGTGAATGTATATTATATGAGCCGGTATTCTCGAATATGTTAATAAAAAGAGCCTATGCCGAATTAACCGACATAGGCCCTTGTATGATCTGATATGTTAATTCTATTTTTATCCCTTGTTAATTGCCGGACTCCGGCCGGTACAACCTTATATCATCTATGAACATGCTGCCTGAGCCGTCTGGTGCTGTAGCACTCTTGTTACCGATGCCGATTCCAAGAGAACGGACATTGGTAAGGTTTGCGCCCAGGTCTGCAAAATCCTGAAGGTCGATATTCCACTGAGTCCAGTCATTTATCAAAGATGCATTCGGGTCATCATGGTAGATAACAGAATTGCCGTTGATAGCCAGATATATCGGTGCAGGATCATTGCTGCTGATTCCTATATCCTGAGCTGTCCAGGGTTGGTCACTGCCGGTGCCGGTTATCGTAACATTCGATAGTACCGCTTCACAGACTTCTTCGGCGTTATGACTTGTTACCGCCAATCCAACGTATATGGGATATGTCATGGATACGACCTGTAAGGTGAAACTATCCCAGTCTGATCCGTTTTCGCTATAATATGCTCTGACTAATCCGCCTGATGAACGCTCTAATCTTACCCAGTTAGGCGCCCAGTTGGGATCGTTGGCGTCATTTATGAATAAAGTAGTCTCATAGTTGCCATCAGCGGTGACACGGCGCTGGAATCTGGTTCCGTTTTCAGGAGTGACAAATACACCCACATTCCTGGCGCCTGGTTCCAGCGTATCTCGAATCATCACACCGGCCTTGGAATAGGGATCTGTGTTTTCCAGACTGTCAACCCTTGCAATAATTGTGGCGGCTCCGCTTGTAATTTCCTTATAGACGAAATGGAATTGATCGATGGTACCCCAGATATCTGCACCTGAAGCGTTAATCGTATAAGTTCCCGCCGGATTCTCCACAAAGCTGCTGACCTGCGCCGCGTTGCCTTTGAACCACAATGATAATGATTCGACGCCGTCCAACGTCCAATTCTGTGCGGAAGTCCATTGACGTGTCGCTTCTGAATAGAGAAGCGTTCCTGCCGTCTCGAAAGTAGTACCCTCGTTGACGGTACCATCATTGTCGTATCGCAGAGGCATGGATTGCGTACCGCTGTGAATTATTTCCTGTTCGATAGAAGGTGGTTCAAAGTATCCGACAGTCATACCGGTGTTATTCACATAGTAATCTCCCCATATATCGTATATCACTTTATTAGTATCGTCGTATTCTTCGAAATTATCCACGACAATGAAGTTGACAACAGTAAAGCTCCAGATATTGCCTTTATGTATGGTCGCGCCATCTGCTTCGACCTCATCAACTCTCCAATAATAAGTTTGGTTATAGTCCAAAAGGCCTGGCGGATCGATAGTTAGTGCATCCAGGTTTTCACTTAGCAGAACATCCCGTTTATCAGATAGGCTGGCCTCATTAACGTCATCGAAGCTTGTTCCGAAGTACACGTTATGTTTGGCTGCGGTATCCCCTTCGGTCCAGCTTAGAACCGCATCTCGGGGCACTTCTTTCCCATTATTAGCAGGCAGTGGTAAAGATGCTTGAAGTGTCAAGGCAGCCCCTCCGGCCATAACATCCTGTATCTCTTGTTCGGACAGAGCACGGCCGTAAATTTGTACATCATCAAGATAACCAATGTATGGGCGGTTGCCACCTCCCATTCGGCCGAGAAACATCCTGTTAAATGGATAACTGATATTTGTCCAGTCATAGGCAATTGAATGCAGCAGACGACCATTGAAATATAGCTTTGCGTCGCCATCATTGTTTCCCCAGGTGCCTACGATGTGATACCATTGATTGTCATTCACTAAATTCGGGCTGTTAGGTTCATTCCCTGCGGGATTTCCCTTGTTCGGATCGGAATGGAGGTGAACGTTATTGGGATCCCCTCTAAGGTAGAATCCGAATTCTCCTCCTATCCAGATATCTGCAACAGGAGCTTCAATATGAATATGTGTTTCATTTTCGGGACCAAAACCACTTCCACTGGTATCGCCGGCCCACCATATCGTATTGATGCCTCCGGTAACCGCCGCCATTTTCATCCAGAATGCTACTGTGCCTGAGTCGGAACGCAGTCCCATGTTTCCTGCCGGCAGATTAACATCCATGTTCCCGTCAAATCCGAGGCATCCGTTTATCCCGTCAAGTACCCAATTGGGATCACCACCTGCTGCGTCTTCATCAATTTTTTCGATTATACCATTATTGCCTTTGATACTTGAATCAACGGCGATTGTCCCCGATGTCTCATCGAATTTGTATCGAGCCAAAAGCTGAGCTGAGGAATTGTTGGCTATGCTAAAGAAAATAACAAGCGATGACAATAAGCACAACCTTCTACACATAATACACCTCCTTCAAAAAGTGTTGGAATGATAAAATACAAATGATTTTTTATCTAACTTATAATGTATGCCTACATGGTATAGTACCGTAAAAACTTATGCCACCTCCTTTCTTCGAGGACGGATCTGCAGTTAAGGAGGCGAAAAACGCTACATAGAGTCGATCGGTTCTCGTGCCCTGACTATCTGTTTACCGTTTTTCTGCCTCTATAGGTGCATTCATTAAGTTTTTTCCCTTTTTATAGGGGAAATAGGTTTTTGTCCTATATAAGTGTCAACTCCTTATACCTATATTCATACCAAATAAGCTCCTTTAAAACAAGGAAAAAAACCAGATTAAAGCTGATTAAGCCTACTTTATTCGTCCAGAGAGGTTTTATATAGGACTTTTATGCTGATAATCGAGTATGTTACTCGAGAGTAACCTCTTCCTTATACGCTGGAACAGAGACGGACCAGCCGGTTTTTTCTTTTATATAGTCGGCAAATTGTTGTGCGCTTTCGGCCTCGCCGTGTACAACAAATATTTTTTTAGGCGGTTTTTTCAAAGCACTTAGCCATTCGAGGAGTTCTACCTTATCTGCATGGGCCGAGAAACCGTGTATCTGGGTCACTCTTGCTTTAACCGGGTACTGTTGTCCGAGTATTCGGACTTCCTTTTCGCCGTCAACGATTCTCCTGCCAAGTGTGCCGATTGCCTGATAACCTACAAACATTATCGTATTTTCCTCTCTGGTAATATTGTTGACCAGATGGTGTTTTATTCTTCCACCGGTGCACATTCCTGAACCGGCGATGACCATAATTGTACCTTTGATGTGATTGATAGCTTTTGATTCCTGAGTCGTGCCGATAATTTTAAGTTCTGAAAAACTAAAGGGTGATTCATGATTTTTAATATGTTCCGCCATTTCCTTGTCGTATAGCTCGCGATGTTTTTGAAAGACCTTGGTGATACCGGCAGCCATAGGGCTATCTAAAAAGACCATTATGTGAGGTATTTCGTCGGCTATAAGTAATTCATTAATGTAATATAATACTTCCTGGGATCTCTCCAGGGCGAAACTTGGCACAATGATATTTCCACCGGCTTTTTTCGTTGAGTTGATGACCTCTGCGATTTTCTTTTTAATATCTTCTGTTTCTTCATGAACCCGGTCACCGTAGGTTGACTCTATAAGGATATAATCCGCATCCTGAATTAATACAGGATCATGTAATATAGGCCTGTTTGGTCTGCCTATGTCTCCCGAGAACAAGATAGAATTTTGTTGACCGTTTTGGGTGATTTTAATCCTGATTACCGAAGAGCCGAGAACATGACCGGCATCACAGAAAATTGCTTCAACACCGGGTCCGATCTCGATAGGTTGTTTATATTTTACGGATTTAAACAAAGGAAAACAGGCCTCTGCATCTGCTGTAGTGTATAATGGCTCTTCCGGATAAGGACCTTTTCGACCTTCTTTTTCGTGCCTTTTACGTTTGAACTCGGCGTCTTCCACTTGTAATTTGGCTGAATCCAATAATATGATTCTTGCGATTTCCGCCGTGGCATCCGTACAATATATTTTCCCGTTGAATCCTTCCTTTACCAGTCGCGGTAAAAGGCCGCAATGATCAAGATGTGCATGTGTCAGCAGGACCGCATCTATACTCTCCGGCGGCACAGAAAATGCTTCCCAGTTTCTTTCGCGAAACTGTCTTTCCTGGTAAAGCCCACAATCTACCAGTAATCTGGTTCCGTTTACATCTAATAAGTGACGTGAGCCTGTTACGTTCTGAGCTGCCCCGAGAAACTGTAATTTTATCGACATTTCCTACCTCAATATGTGTAATAATAAATTTCCAAAGCCTTATTTTACAAGAATTTGCCGTCGTTGTCAAACATAGAACGACGTATAGTGTATGTAAAGGGGCACCAAGGTACTTAACGGATAAAACATGTGTTGATTTATCGGAAGTTGATGTTATAATTCTATCCCGAATATCACGGATCAATTTAGTTTTGTTTCAGATTTGAATCGTTTTTCACGGAAGGACGGCAGTTGCAGGGATGGCAATTTTAGTGGGTATAGACGAGGCCGGTTTTGGGCCGATTTTGGGGCCTTTGGTAGTTTCTTCCATCGCATTTTCACTACCTGATAATCTTTTGGCGTCCGATTTGTGGCAGATTTTAACAAAAAGTGTTTCGAACAGGCGCAAGTATCTTGCCGGAAGATTGCTTATAACCGACAGTAAAAAGGCTTACAGCAAATCCCTTGGAATCAAGCATCTGGAACGAACGGTTTTAGCAATCCTGAGATGTCACGGTAAAGAACCTGTTACTTTAAGTGAGCTTGTGGAAGCTCTCTGTCCGGACTGTCTTGAACGACTTGGTGACTATCCCTGGTATAAAGATACACGTAGCTATTTACTTTCGCGTGATGCTGCGGACAGGGCCATCGCTACGGCAGTTCTTGTCGATGATTTAGCTTCGAATGGTATTGAACTGAAGGATATTAAAAGTTGCTGCCTGGATGTGGCCTACTATAATAAAATGGTGGAGGCAGTACAAAACAAAGCAAGGGTCCTTTTTACCGCTATCTC
>CAYVXS010000226.1:4470-5540 GCA_964454885.1 uncultured Pirellulales bacterium | reverse complement strand
ATCGCAGCGGCAATCAAACTACTGTTCTAAACGGATACTATTCGAAACCGTCAAAAATTTGGTTTGCAAAATATCTTCTAAAGAACGATTATTGATGCCATGCCTGAACAACACAAAGACAAATTCGATGTCGAAAAGAAGCGAATGCTTAAATGGGACCTGAAAGATCGGGGTATAAACAATCCACGGGTATTATCCGCGATGGCCGAGGTCCCGAGGGAAGAATTCGTGCCGGATTCACATCGCTCAAAGGCTTACACTGACGGCCCCCTGCCTATCGGGATGGGACAAACCATCTCCCAGCCTTACATCGTCGCGTTGATGACCGAGGAACTTTATATCACCAGGGATTGTGATGTCCTGGAGATTGGAACCGGCAGCGGATACCAGACCGCTGTCCTGAGTAAATTGGCAAAAAAAGTTTACACGATTGAAACACTTCCCGATCTGTCTCAATCGGCCCGGGCGGTTTTAGGCAGGTTAGGCTATTGTAATATAGAATATTATGTCGGTGACGGCAGCATTGGCTGGCCGAAATCCAAACTACCAGAATCGGGACATTTCGACAGGATTATGGTTACCGCGGCCGTCCCGAATATTCCTAAACACTTGACAGAACAGCTCGCTGACGGCGGCTTTATGGTAATTCCTGTCGGATATTCAGGAGTGCAGGAGCTTACAGCCTGCGAAAAAAGAGAGGGTAAATTAATTGAGAAAGTGATTTGTGACGTCCGGTTCGTTAAGCTTTACGGCGAATTCGGTTTTGATAGTTAATTATAATAATGACACAAGAGAACATTAAATCACAAAAAAGAACAGATTTATCCATGCCGGTTCAATTCCTTAAAGGTGTCGGGCCGGCAAGGGCAAAAACATTCGCTCAATTAGGCGTCGAGACGGTCGGTGACTTGCTGGAGTATTTCCCAAGAGACTGGAATTTTATTCCCGAAGCCGTAAAAATAAACCAGCTCCGGCCCGACCAGACTCTTGCCGTTATCGTGCAAAGGTCACCCGGGTGGGGGAACTCATCGGCCGGGAGGTCTCCAAGGCCCTGGGAGTGCGGTTCGGGA
>CAYVXS010000226.1:0-4460 GCA_964454885.1 uncultured Pirellulales bacterium | reverse complement strand
CAAGAGACTGGAATTTTATTCCCGAAACCGTAAAAATAAATCAGCTCCAACCTAACCAGACTGCCGCTGTTATAGGCATGGTTGAATCGACGGACTACCAGGACTATCGCAGGCAACCATTATTCGAGGCGATGATCAGCGATGATACCGGTATATGCAGGATTATCTGGTTTCACGGCGGATATCTTCGCAACCAACTCGAACCAGGCCAAATCATTCTCGCCTCAGGTAAAGTGACACTATATAAACACCAGTTACAACTAACCAATCCCAAATTCGTGATTCTCGACGAACATCATCCGGAACCTGAAGAATACCTAAGCGGCGGCGTCTATCCCGCGAGCAGCAAGCTTTCCAGCAGGCAAATCAAACGAATCATAAAGCCCGTGCTCGAACACATAAACGAACTTATACCGGAATTTTTCGAGAAAGGCTTTCTGAGAAAAACAAATCTAATCGATAGAAAAAACGCCTTTGCCTGGATTCATAAACCGCCGGATGAAAAAAAACTCTCTCAGGCAAAACGCAGGTTGAAATACGATGAACTATTCCTGATGCAGTTGGGTCTGGCCCTTCGCCGGTACAAGGTCCGGCATTTTTCATCCGCCGTTCCGTGCTTATGCAACGATAAAATCGACAGCAGAATCAGAAAACGCTTCCCGTTCCTTCTGACAGAGGACCAGAACAACAGCATAACAGATATAACAGCGGATATGAGTCAAGCTAAACCCATGAATCGCCTGTTACAGGGTGACGTCGGCTCAGGCAAAACAGTGGTCGCTCTTTATGCCGCCCTGCTGGCCGTCGCCAATAAGATGCAGGTGGCTATTATGGCGCCTACAGAGATCTTAGCGGGACAGCATTTTATAAGTATCGAAAGATATTTAAAAAACAGTGACGTCAGGAGGCTTCTAATCACCGGCGGATTAATAGGCAAAAAAAGGAAAGAAATTTTAGATAAAATCAAACAAGGAACCATTGACATTGTCGTCGGCACGGTTGCCCTGCTTCAAAGTGACATCGAATTTCAGAACTTAGGTCTGGTCGTTATCGACGAGCAGCACAAATTCGGCGTCCACCAGCGCGCGCAACTGCGAAAACAAACAACGCCCCACTGCCTCGTGATGACGGCCACACCCATTCCCCGAACTCTGGCAATGACGGCATTCGGCGATTTAGACGTCTCTATCATCAGGCACTGCCCGCCGGGAAGAGGAACCGTCGTAACACGCTGGGTTGACCGAAGCAACCGCCGGAAAGCCTACGATTTTATCCGCGAACGCTTAAGGGCGAAAAAACAAGCCTATTTCGTCTATCCCCGGATTACCGCTGAAGAAGAAAACGGAGAGGTTAAAGCAGCAACAGATGAATGGGACTTTTTATCGAAAGATATTTTCCCGGAATTTACGGTTGAGCTTTTACACGGCCGGATGCCGTCCGCCAAAAAGCAGCAGGTCATGGCGGAATTTCGCAAAGGTAAAATCGACGTATTGGTTTCCACCATCGTAGTTGAGGTCGGGGTGGATGTGCCGAACGCTACAATAATGGTTATCGAAGGGGCAGACAGATTCGGGCTGGCACAACTGCATCAATTGAGAGGCCGCATCGGCCGCTCGGAGGCCAAATCATATTGCTTTTTGTTCGCTGAGACCGAAAACGAAATTGCAAAGAACCGGCTCGAAATCATGACCAGAAGTAACGACGGTTTTGAAATCGCAGAGCAGGACCTTAAACTACGCGGACCGGGGGAGATGTTCAGCACGCGACAGCACGGCCTGCCCGGTTTGAAAATCGCAAACATTATCGATGATTACGAACTGCTGGTCATGGCACGAAAAGATGCTTTTGAAATTGTCTCGCAGGACCCGATGTTATTAGGTCCCGAACACAGCAATATCCGCCGGGCTTTAATCTCTAAGTTCGGTGACTCACTGGGTTTAGCCGATGTCGCATGAAGTTTTTACGGTTTTAGGTTTACGACTTTCGTGTTTGGACATACAATTATCAGCTTAAATTTGACAAAAAAACGTTGATTTATGCGGATAGAATATAAAAACAACCGATTGGAGAGGGTGTTAATCGGCGTCAATGTCCTGACCGCCGGGGCGGTGGTAGCAACCTTTATTCTGCTTTTCGGTTTTAACCAGCCACTTCTGCCGGCATGGATTTTACATGTCCTTCAGGTCGTATTACTGAGCATCTTCGTGATTGAAAAAATCATCCGGATGTCCAATGTGACATCAAAAATCCAGTTCCTGCGGGCAAACTGGTTCGAAATCCCCCTTTTCCTCTTTCTTGCCGTCACGGTCATCGGAGCAGGCCGCTGGTTCTCCCTCGACGCACCGCAGACTACACAGGTTCGGCATTTTGCGGTGGGCATTTATTTGGTCCTGCAGGTCGTGATAAAACTGTGCAGAACCGGTATCAACCTGGCCGCTTCCGGCAGAAATCCTACCCAGGCCTTAATCGCAAGCTTTGTGATTTTGATTATTTCCGGAGCCGGGCTTTTAATGCTGCCGGCGGCAAACAGTAGCGGTCGGAATCTGAACTTTGTCGATGCACTATTTACCTCGACAAGTGCGACCTGTGTTACGGGACTTATCGTCAAAGATACCGGCCGGGATTTCAGTATGATGGGACAGGTTGTAATCCTGACATTAATCCAGCTTGGCGGCCTTGGAATAGTTGTGTTCGGTGCAGTCCTCGCCCTGCTGTTAGGTCAGGCATTCAGCGTCCGTGAATCGGTTGCTATGCAGGACCTGCTCAACACCCGTACCCTGAGTCGAATCGGTAATATGATAGCTTTTATTTTTATCGGCACAGTGCTCATCGAAGCTCTCGGCGCTGTGAGTCTTTTCGGGATGTGGGGCGATTCCGGTCACAACAAAATATTCTGCAGTATTTTTCATTCTATAAGTGCGTTCTGCAACGCCGGTTTCAGCCTGTTCGATAATAGTTTTATCCGCTACAACCGCAACTGGCAGATATACACGGTTATTTGTCCCTTGATTATCTTAGGCGGGCTCGGTTTCAGCGTACTTTACGATCTTATTAATATCATCGCCGACAGAATAAAAAGACTTCTGAAAAAGTGTTTCATTAAAAAATACCGTTTCTCGATGGCGGCACCGAAAAGGATGCAGTTACAATCAAAAATCGTTTTGTCCGTCAGTGCTTCTCTGATAATTCTGGGAGCTTTAGCCATCTTATTTTTCGAACATTACACAGGCCACACCGAATCCGGGCAAAAAGTCGGAATCCTCGGAGCATTGTTCCAGTCGATTACCGCCAGAACAGCCGGATTTAATACCGTTAACATCGAGACCATGTCAGCATCTAGCAAATTCGTATTGATTTTGCTTATGTTCATAGGCGGCTCACCCGGCTCGACGGCGGGCGGGATTAAAACCGTCACGTTAGCCGTCATAATAATGACTACAATTGCGGCTTTAAGAAAACGGCCGGAAGTTGAAATGTTCAATCGCTCAGTCCGGATTGTTGTCGTTGGAAGAGCAATTACCGTTACAGTACTTTTTATCGTTGTTTTATTTACAACAACACTGGCACTAAGTGTAACCGAAAGCTCGAGCGGTTTTTCCATGATGGATATTTTATTCGAATCCGGCTCGGCACTGGGAACCGTCGGCCTATCGACCGGTATAACCGGTTCTTTGACAACAGCAGGAAAATTGATTATCATTACGACGATGCTCATCGGCAGGCTCGGGCCTTTAACCCTGTTGGCGGCACTGACGTTCAATCTAAAACCGGCCCGATACAGTTATCCCGATGAATCGATAATCGTCGGATAAAAGGATTATGAGTTCGCAGCTTTTTGTTTATAGCTGCGAACACGATATGAGGAAAAAAATTATGGCAAGATTCGCAGTAATCGGATTGGGACGATTCGGCCAAAAACTGGCGATCGCTCTTGCAATGAGCGGAGCGGAGGTTATCGCCATCGATAAAAATCGTGAAACAATAGAATTAATCGCGGACCAGGTCAGCCATGCAGTCAAGCTCGACAGCACCGACGAAGAAGCACTTAAGGCGCAGGGAGTGGACAAGGTTGACGTTGCTATCGTCGGCATTGGCCAGGGCACCGGGCGAGGATTCGAATCGGCGATTCTGACCGTCGTAAATCTCAGGCAGATTGGAGTGACGCAAATATACGCCAGGGCGGAGGACTTAATCGCCGGCGAAGTATTCTCCAAAGTCGGAGCCACCGAAGTAATTTATCCCGAGATCGAATCTGCCCAGAGGTGGGCCTACAAACTTATCGCACCCCAAATCGGCGAAAAAATCGACTTCGCTCCCGGCTACAGCCTGGGACGCATCAAGGCGCCGGCCAGCTTCAACGGCAGAACAGTCATGGACCTGCAGCTCAGGCAAAAATATAACGTCAACCTGGTCTTAATCAAACGGGCGGAGAATTCAGAAAAAACAAAAGAGCAGGACGG
>CAYVXS010000225.1:0-5561 GCA_964454885.1 uncultured Pirellulales bacterium | reverse complement strand
CGTGGAAGTCCAGAACACCGATGCCGAAGGAAGGATGATACTTTGCGACGCTCTTGCATACGCAGTCAAGCAAAAGTGCGAGGTGGTTATCGATGTCGCCACGTTGACGGGTGCCTGCATGGTTGCTCTCGGCAAATATAAGGCGGGGCTGATGGGTAACGATGACGAGCTAATAAAAAATTTGCAGATGGCCTCGAAGGACAGTGGCGAAAAGGTCTGGCCGATGCCAAGCGGGGACGAGTACGCGGAAGAGATGAAGAGCAAAATTGCCGACCTGAAGAATATAGGCAGCCGGTGGGGCGGGGCCTGTACGGCGGCGGCTTTTTTGAGGCAGTTCGTCGGTGACACCAAATGGGCGCATCTGGATATAGCCGGGGTGGACCTGATTCAGAGTGCCTCGGAATCTTCGACGGCCGGATCGAGTGCGTTCGGGGTCAGACTGCTTACGACGTACCTTTTGAATCTGGTGAACGGGAAAAAATAAAAATTGAGTGAAAAAACTATGCCGGTGAAGAAAAAATTAAAAAAAGTGGACACCGAACGAATCGAAAATGCTGTCAGGGAAATACTTTTGGCTGTCGGTGAAGACATCGATCGCGAGGGTCTGAGACGGACGCCGGAGCGCGTGGGCAGGATGTATGCCGAGCTTTTGGGCGGTATGCGCGAGAATCCCGAAGTGCATCTTCACAGCGTTTTCAATGAAAACTACGATGAAATCGTCCTGTTGCGTAACATTCCTTTTTACAGTGTGTGTGAACATCATTTAATGCCGTTTATAGGCTCGGCCCATGTGGCTTATTTGCCTTCGGGACTGGTGCTGGGAGTCAGCAAACTGGCCCGTATCGTGGATTGTTTTGCTCGCCGGCTGCAGACGCAGGAAAGGCTGACGTATCAGATTGCCGATTTTCTCATGAGCAATTTGAAGCCGCTCGGTGTCACCGTCGTGCTGGAGGCTTCCCATAGCTGTATGACGATCCGTGGTGTTAAAAAGCCGGGCTCGATGATGGTGACTTCCGCGCTTCGCGGGATATTCAAAAAAGACCCGAGGAGCCGAAGCGAGGTTCTGACCCTGATGCATAAGTAGAAAGAAGGTTTTTATTGCATAGACTAACAAGGGCAGTGCGATTTTCGATCAATCCCTTTTTGGCGGAGCAAATTGAAGGGGCGAATTCCTTTGTATCCAGACCGGCGGGGGAAGGCCTGGCACTCTTTCTGGAATTGTCCGTCGAAATCACCGGTAAAATTAATCCGGATACGGGCTTTGTCATTAACGTATCCGATATAGACAGAAATGTACGCATGTGTGCGGTCCCGGTTTTCGTGGAACGAATCGGGGAGAGTTTCAGGGATGCAAAACATGTCACTTTGTTTGCGATAACAGAGCTTTTAAGCTCGGTTTGGGAGCGGTTGGCCGATAAATTCGGCGCAGCAGGGTTAAGTAAATTAAGTTTGAAACTGAATCCGTCCAGAACAGTGGTGATAGATTCGAAGGATATCGAGATGGTTTATTTCAGCGAGAAGTTCGAGTTTGCGGCGACGCATAAACTATGGAACGATGATTTTTCCGAAGAAAAAAATCTGGAAGTCTTCGGCAAGTGCGCCAATCCGACGGGGCACGGACACAATTATATCGTCGAAGTAACAATAAAAATCCCCGACGGCGGGGAAAACTTTCGTATCGGCGATTTCGAAAAAATTGTGGATAACGAGCTTATAAAGATCGTCGATCACAGGAATCTGAATATCGATGTCGATTATTTCGGCGGGGCCAATCCTACTGTCGAAAATATAACAAGTTACACATGGGGCAGGCTCGTCGGCAAGTTCAGCAGGGCACAGCTTCATCGTGTGACCGTCTGGGAAAACGATAAAACTTTCTGCTCTTTCTACGGCTAAAACTCCCCGAGTCCGCATTTTGGACCGAATAAATCCCCGATTAATTCGGAAAATATCAAAGGATTGTTTACTTTCCTTTTATTTAAAATTAAAAAATCAAATCGATAACAGCGACATTATCGGCCTGTGGGGCCTGTTGTTACTTTCTATTTTTCAGCGGTTCATATAAAACTCTTAAATGACATTTTTATCGGAATCTTTGCAGGACGCATGACTTTGTTAACTAAAGCTATGTTCTTTATTTGACGATACTTATGCCATAGTCACACTGTTGGTCCGTCCACTCTGGATTAATGTGAGGATTAACGGGTATTACGGTCGGATTGTATCGGTGCGGCTTAGAGAAAACCAGATTAGATGATGGTATTGGAGACCTCGTAAAGGTTGCATGAGCAATATGCGCAACCCACGGGGACGGAGTCTAAACAGATTGATTCGCAATTGTGGTATTCTTTTATCTTGTAAATTTCCCAACTGTCATTATCCTTTATTTTTTATCGAGATTGGTTCCAGCAAAGGATTAATATGAGAGCTTTAATTACAGGTGGTGCAGGATTCATAGGATCTCATCTGGCGGAGCGATTGCTCAAAGACGGCAGTGAGGTTGACGTTATAGATAACCTCAGTACAGGCAGTCTGAGCAATGTCGAAGCTTTCAAAAACCATCCCGGTTTTGAATTCGTTGAAGGCGATGTGCGGGATGCCGGATTGCTGGAGCCTTTGATTAAAAAATCCGATTTGGTTTTTCACCTTGCCGCGGCGGTCGGTGTCAAGCTGATAGCAGAAGATCCCGTCCGTACAATTGAAACGAATATCAGCGGGACGGAATTGGTACTGGATATCTCAAATAAGTTAGGCAGGAAAATATTGATTGCTTCGAGCAGCGAAGTGTACGGGAAAAACGAAGCTGTTCCTTTCCGCGAGGATGACGACATTGTTCTCGGCAGCACGAGCCTGTCACGGTGGTCGTATGCCTGCAGCAAGGCAATCGATGAATTTCTTGGCTTGGCTTTTTATCAGCAATACGATCTTGATGTGGTAATCGGCAGGTTTTTCAATACCGTCGGGCCGCGGCAGACGGGACAATACGGTATGGTGGTACCCCGGTTCGTTCGCAGCGCGCTGAATAATGAGCCGCTTACGATATACGGGACCGGAAGGCAGACAAGATGTTTCACTTATGTCGGTGACCTTGTCGAAGCGGTGATCGGTCTGATGGTTTGCAAAAAGGCGGCTGGGAAAGTATATAATATCGGTTCGAGCGAAGAGGTTTCCGTAGAAGAGCTTGCGGACAGGATTATCGAAATCACGGGCAGCAAAAGCACAAAGCAGTTTGTCCCTATCGAAGTTGCCTATGGAAGACCTATCGAGGATATGATGAGGCGGGTGCCTTGTCTTGAGAGAATCGAAAAAACCATAGGCTGGAAGCCGAAAACAAAACTAAACGAGACGCTGCGATTGATTGTCGAAAGCGAAAAATCTTAAACGGGAATATGATGTCATAATTCCCTGTTATCGAGGGGAAGATTTATGAAAAAAGCGTTAATTACCGGTGTTACAGGTCAGGACGGTTCGTATCTTGTGGAATTCCTTTTGGGTAAAGGGTACCAGGTGTGGGGGGTAATTCGCCGAAGTTCGACGTTTCATACCGGCAGGATCGATCATCTGTACAGGGACCCTCACGAAGAGACGCGGCTTCGGCTTGTTTACGGTGACTTGACGGACGGTGCTAATCTCTCGACTATTATAAACGATATTCGGCCGGATGAAGTTTATAATCTCGGCGCTCAAAGTCACGTTCGCGTCAGTTTCGATATGCCTATATACACGGTTAATACCGATGCCCTCGGGACGTTGAGGTTGCTCGAGGCGGTCCGTTCGAGCGGGCGACCGATCAAATTTTACCAGGCCTCCAGCAGTGAGATGTATGGTAAAGTCGTTGAAATCCCCCAGACGGAGAAAACGCCGTTTTATCCGCGAAGCCCTTATGCCTGCGCGAAGGTTTACAGCTTCTGGCAGACGGTCAATTACAGGGAGGCTTACGGTTTGTTTGCATGCAACGGGATTTTGTTCAATCACGAGTCACCGAGACGCGGTGAAACTTTCGTAACCAGAAAAATTACACGGGCGGCTACCCGGATTAAATCCGGCCTGCAGGACAAGCTCTATATGGGTAATCTCGAAGCCAAGCGTGACTGGGGTTATGCCGGTGACTATATCGAGGCGATGTGGCTGATGCTCCAGCAGGAAAAGCCCGACGATTATGTGGTAGCCACAGGTGAAAGCCATTCGGTCAGGGAATTCGTGGAGGAAGTGTTCGGTTATCTCGATTTGGACTGGCAGCAGTATGTCGAAATCGACGAGCGGTATTTCAGACCCAGCGAGGTCGATATCCTGCTCGGTGACGCCCGCAAAGCGAGAAAAATTCTCAACTGGGAGCCGAAAGTGACATTCAGGGAATTAGCGAGGCTGATGACCGATGCCGATATGAAAATAGCCCGGCGGGAAAAAATTATCGAAGAGCACGAAAATCACGGGATGGAATAATAAATAGTTTGTTGAGGATTGAAAAGTAGCGATGAGTGTATTTTTTCAGGACAAAAGAATTGTTGTGACCGGCGGCGCGGGCTTTTTGGGAGGTTATGTCACTAAAGGGTTAAAAGAACGCGGCTGCACGAACATTCTCGTCCCTAAGATCGAAGATTACGACCTGGTCGATATAAACGATATAAACCGGATGTACGATGATATGAAGCCGGATATTGTGATTCATCTGGCGGCGGTGGTCGGTGGTATCGGCGCGAATCGCGAACATCCGGGAGAATTTTTCTACAAGAACCTGATGATGGGCGTTCAGCTTATCGAGCAGGGCAGATTGCGCGATATCGAAAAGTTCGTGGCGATTGGGACGGTTTGTGCGTACCCGAAATTTACACCGGTGCCCTTCAGGGAGGAGGACATCTGGAACGGGTACCCGGAAGAAACGAACGCGCCATACGGCCTTGCCAAGAAAATGCTGCTCGTTCAATCGCAGTCTTACCGGGCAGAATACGGTTTTAATTCCATATTTCTGCTGCCGGTAAATCTCTACGGCCCCGGCGATAATTTTAATCCCGCCAGCAGTCACGTCATCCCGGCATTAATCAAAAAATGTGTCGATGCAATCGAAAGCGGGGCTGACCATATCGACTGCTGGGGGACGGGCAGTGCCTCTCGCGAGTTTATTTACGCCGCCGATGCCGCCGAAGGGATTTTATTGGCCACGGAGCATTATAACGGTTGCGAACCTGTCAATATCGGCGCCGGTTTCGAAATAACAATCAAAGACCTTACTGATAAAATAGTCGAGCTGACCGGTTTTACCGGTGAGATTCGCTGGGACACATCCAAGCCGGACGGCCAGCCGAGACGACGACTGGATGTCTCGAAAGCCAAAGAGTATTTCAGCTTTGAGGCCAAAACCGGTTTCGATGAAGGTCTTAAAGCGACGATTGACTGGTACCGGAAAAATAAGCCGGCTTAATATAAACTATCATGTCAAAGCGGATTCTTTTTTTGTTGTTATTGTTTTTATTATATCACTGTATGCCGGCAGAAGCGCTGGAAAACCTGGCATATCGTAAGAGTTATACTTTTTCCCCTAAGCCGAATTATCCATTGTGTAC
>CAYVXS010000224.1:0-5598 GCA_964454885.1 uncultured Pirellulales bacterium | reverse complement strand
GTAAAAATGTATTCGTTTTTGACATATTACTCCTCATAAACCTGCCCATAAGCAATGTAACGACCTATGATTTATTCAACCTCAATCTATATCTTTTCACAAGAAATTTACTATCCGAAAACCTGTAAATTTGGCAATGTCAGTATTGAAGAAGTTGTTTTTCATGGATTTTTGGACGCCTTCTATGAAAATGTAATGGTAAAGCAATAATTATATGCAGTACTGGGGCTACATGAGGGTTATAAATAGAAGGAAAAACAACGCTTGGCAGGACTCGAACCTTTAGACTTCAATTTCACTTGAATATTAAGAAAGGTAATACATGTAAATAGTGCAGCCAAAGAGTCTACTTTAATGGATTATTTCAATTGTGTTATGTATGCCGTGAATTTTTCGGGAGTCGGCCAAATGATTAATCACTTCGAATATCTGCGATTGAATTTTCTGCAGAAATAATTGTTATAATCCTAACAGAACGTATGGGCATACCCTGTTTCAAATTTATGCTTTACGCACTTGACACATAAACGGTAATACGCAATTATGTGTCATCAGCATAAATTCGTCTGGTCGGATTTCCGCGGCAGGACGATGTATCGCATTGAGTCTGGAAAAGAAACGGGCTATATATCAGGTTTATGGGAGACAAATATTATGAGGATGAAAAATCTCGTGTTGCTAATTGTGTTTTCCGGGACTGTGGCGTTGGCAGCATCGATGAGCGTTCAGGTGCAAAAGAGCAAAGTAAGAGCAACACCTTCACAGCTTGGCAGTGCCGTGGCCACCGTAGAGTACGGTGATACAGTCCAGGCCGGTACAGCGCAGAACGGATGGTACCCTGTGACGACTGCGGATGGTAAAAAGGGCTGGCTGCATGAGTCGGTACTCTCCGATAAACCTATCGCTATGCGTGCGGGAGTTACCGACACAGCCGTCGGTGTCTCGTCCGACGAAGTATCCCTGGCAGGCAAGGGTTTCAACGAGCAGGTCGAGGCAAAGCTCAAAGCGGACGGAACCCTCGATTTTACATGGGTGGACAGAATGGCTGCGTTCAATGTCGATCCGGAACAGATTGTAAAATTCCGCAGACAGGGCAATTTGCCGGGAGGTGAACAATGAGAAAGAGATTCCATCTTCCGTTAAAAATAGTAACGACATTATTGGTATTGGTGCTGTTTTCTGGTTGCTCGGATGTTTCCGATATGGGCTCGAAGATTGCCAGCCGGGCCGGTATAATTTCCTCCGACCAGGCGGATTCAATCACACGCAGCTCGAAAGCCCTGGAAAAGTCACAGCAGGAGCTTACTGTCGAACAGGAGTATTACATCGGGCGTTCTGTTGCGGCAAAGATATTTCAGACATATAAACCGCTGGATCGGCCCGGGGCGAATGCCTATCTGAATCTGCTCGGTCAATCGTTGGCGATTTTCTCAGACCGGCCTGAAACATACGGCGGTTATCATTTCCTGTTGCTTGATTCCGACGAAGTAAATGCTTTTGCCGCTCCGGGAGGATTAATACTCGTAACACGTGGTATGTTGCGTTGCTGCCGGAACGAGGATGAGCTGGCGGCGGTCCTGGCGCATGAAATATGTCACGTTGAAATGAAGCACGGACTTCGTTCGATTAAACAGGGGCGCTTGACGGAAGCATTCACGATTATTGCAGCCGAGTCGGCCAAGCAGTTGGGCAGCGAAGATCTGGCGAAACTGACACGTGAATTCGAAGCCTCGGTGGGCGATGTTGTTATGACGCTTACTACCAGCGGCTACTCTCGTACGCAGGAACGAGACGCGGATGCAGCGGCCGTGCAGCTTCTGCGTCGTGCCGGTTACCCGGAAGCGGCGATGATTACCATGTTGCAGCGTATGGACGAACGTTTGGCTGATGCAGGGGGGCTTGGTTTTGCAAAGACGCATCCTTCGGCTAAGAGCCGTGAAAATTCTTTGCGTTCGACCGTCTCGAGTACGGAGTTTATCCCTGATATGGTCAGGCAGGAACGCTTCTCTGCGGTTATGCGACCAATAATGGCCGGCAGCTAAAATCCCCCCGCAGATGAAAGGACGGCATGACTAAACACAGTAGCAAACCTCTGCGTGGGATGGTGATTGGTCTTATCGCCGGTGTGGTTGCGCTGCTCGTATGGCGGCTTGGTTTGCTCGAATCGCTTGAAGCCCCGACATGGACGTGGCGCGCCAGATTTTTCTCACGGAGGGAGAACCTCTCGGAAAAGGTAAAACTTATTTTATTAGACCAGGCCAGTCTGGACTGGGCTCAGCGCGAAAATGATTGGCCCTGGCCCTGGCCGCGTGAGGTATATAGCGCGATCTCGGCGTTCTGCAAGCGAGGTGGAGCTAAGGTGCTTTCTCTGGATTTGCTTTTTACAGAGCCGTCTGTTTACGGAGTGACGGATGATGAGGCACTGGGGGAGGCTTTGCGGACCGGTGTGCCGACTGTATTGGCGGTCCAGCCGGGGGGAAGCCGCAGTACGTGGCCGAAGTATATGCCGCAACCGGACATAAAAATCGACATACCGGGTATTGTGGAATCTGAAAATCTATTGTTCCCTGTTAAGGAGATAGCCGCCGGTGCCAAAGCCATCGGGCATGTCAGGGGCGTACCGGACAGCGATGGTGTGTTCAGGAGAATATCGCCGTTCTGTTGTTTCGACGGTGTCACAATACCGGCACTCGGATTGGCGGCGTGGTCAATAAATCAGACGGATGTAAATTCCATCACTGCTGAACCGGGGCGACTTTGTTTGGGCGATAAAATCATTCCTCTGGACCGGAACGGTTATGCCATCCTGCGTTTCAGGGGCAACGGTGATTTATCGGAGGCTGTTTCCGCTGCTGCTGTGATTCAGTCCGAGCTTCGTTTGCGCGATGGAGAAACTCCTACACTGTCACCGGAAGTGTTCAAAGACTGTTATGTCTTCATGGGATGCAGTGCGCCGGCTCTGTTGGATTTGCGTCCGACTCCTATCGATCCGAAATGTCCCGGCGTTGTCTTACACGCGACATTCGTTGATAACCTGTTGACCGATTCATTCATTGCCGAGGCGACTCTGCCCTGGGTGATTGTCTGTGTTATGGCAACGGCGGTAGCAGCGTCCCTGTCTTTGACTTACGGCGGAAGATGGTGGCAGACCGGGTCGCTTTCTGTGGTGTGGCTCGGTGTGCCGATGCTTGTCGGTTTCGTCGCGTATGCAAGAGGATGGTGGTGGCCGATTGTTGCACAGGAGATGGCTGCGGCATTGGGACTTGTAGGTGCTCTGGCGGCGAATTATTGGGCCGAAGGACGACAGAAAGCATTTATCAAGCAGGCATTTCGACACTATCTGAGCGGCGAAGTTATCGAGAAAATCCTGCGCGATCCTTCGCATCTTCAGCTCGGCGGTGAGAAACGTGAGCTTACTATACTTTTCACAGATTTAGCCGGTTTTTCCACATTCTCTGAAAAGCTGAATCCGGTCGAGCTGACGGCCTTGCTCAACGATTATCTCAGCGAGATGACGGATATAATTCTGGATGAGGGCGGTACACTTGACAAATATGAGGGTGATGCCATTATCGCGTTCTGGAATGCGCCCCTGGAGCAATCAGATCATGCGGTACGTGCATGTCGCGCTGTGCTACGCTGTCAGCGACGGTTGGCCGAACTTCGGCAGGATTTCCAAAAACGCACCGGCGCGATGCTTCACATGAGGGCGGGGCTTAATACAGGTGAAGTTGTTGTGGGCAATATGGGTTCACGCAAACGTTTCAATTATACGATTCTCGGTGACGCAGCAAACCTGGCATCCCGGCTGGAGGGTGCGAACAAGGCTTTCGGTACACAGACAATGGTTTCCGAGAGTACGTGGCGGCTGGTATCGACCGAGTTCAGAGGCCGAAAGCTGGCGGATTTACGTGTGGTTGGCAGAAAAACCGCCGTTCCTGTATATGAGCTGACAGGATTCGCTGCGGATGCCGCACCCGACGGTTGGGATAAATTTGCCGCCGGACTGGAACGTTTTAATAAGGGGGATTTCGCCGGAGCGGTTGACATTTTCGAGCAGTTACCTGACGACCCGGCGGCAAAGTGTTATATTCACCGCTGTCGGAAACTAATGGCCGCCGCCCCGGAGTCATGGGATGGGGTATGGGAAATGACGGAGAAATAAACATGCGACTTTTCGTTGGTGGAATGCGTGGGAGCCGGCCCTGCACCGGGAGTTGCTTCGAGGAATTTGGTGGTGACACTACGTCGCTGCTGCTCACAGGTTCTCGCAATGAACGACTTGTGCTGGATGCCGGTACCGGGATGCACGCCGTGGCCGAGCAGTTGGCGGTGACGGAACCGGGTGAAGTGACCGCATTGTTTTCGCATTACCACCTCGACCACATGGCCGGTTTGATGATGAATCCGCTATTCAATAACCCGGACTGGTCTTTCAGGTTAATTGGGCCGACTTTTGCCGATGGGAGTGTGCGTGACGCAGTTACTCGGTTGCTGGCGCCGCCGTATTGGCCGATATCCTGCAGCAATATGAACGCGCAAATCGAATTTGCCGAATTCGATATTGACGGAATACAGATAGGGACTTTTTACGTGCGCGGATGTGAGATGCCGCATCCCGGCGGGTGTCTGGCATATCGTATCGATGACACCGACAGCGGTACGTCTCTGGTGTATGCCACGGATATCGAGTGGCGGGAACGAACTGATGCACACGAAAGAGCATTCCTGGCAATGTGTCGTGAACCTGAACCGGTTGATATGCTGATTATCGATGCCCATTTTTCCCGGGCCGACGCGGCTGCTTTTGCCGGGTGGGGACACACATGCTGGGAAGACGACCTGGAGTTAGCAGAATCAATCGGCGTAAAACATGTGCTTCTTGGACATCATGCCCCGGAAGCTAACGATGAGACTTTATGCAGCCTGGAACGACAAGCGAAGAAACAAATGCCCGGTTGTGCTTTTGCACGGGCAGGAAAATGGTTAACGATTTAACAGGAGATAATGGAAAGGGATAATCGTGCTTAAAGGGCTTGAATCGGTACTACCTTACATTCAGAACATCGCAATTGCGGCGGCGATAGTATTTGTTGCTTATCTTCTGACTGTGCCGCTTCGTCGTCGATATGCTCCCACATATGCAGCCGAACCCAAGAAGCGTTCCGGTCGGCAGTTTGCAGGAGCATTGCTGAATTATCTGGCGTTCTCAATTCTGGTATTAGTGCCTTCGGTGCCTCTTATCTACTGGTTCGGTCGCACCACAGAGCCTGGATTGTGGGCACAGTATTATCAGGCTTGGCTGTCGTTCTGGGTTATTCACCTGATAGTAAGGTTTGTCGAGGGTTTGTTTGTCGAGATTTTTGTGCAGATTGGCAAAGAGTGCCCGCTTACCCGTCTTACCAGGGGCCTGATGCGTATGGCTATAATGCTCGGCGTGGCCTTTATATTAATCAAATACCAAATCGGCTCAGATATCAGTGTGCTGCTGACATCGACGGCGATAGCGACCGGTGTAATCGGTTTCGCCATGCAGGGTGTGCTCGGAAATCTTCTGGCGGGTATGTCACTTCATGCCAGCCGTTCCGTCTCTGTCGG
>CAYVXS010000223.1:0-5601 GCA_964454885.1 uncultured Pirellulales bacterium | reverse complement strand
TGTACCTAGCCCTCTCTCGGCCTGCTCCTTCTGTAATCTGGCATCTTCATAAAGAAGGTCCGCATCAGGAATCATAGTAGTTGCGCGATAGGTATTCGGAGCCACAACAGGAACGATGTAATTATACTGGGGCATCACATCCAGGGCATGCAATTCTTTTTTTGCCCAGTCCAGTTTGTGATTATTACCAGTCTTTGTATAATATCTGACGAGCATTTCAAGCCCCTCTCGGTATGCCTGCCGGCTGGTTGCCACGTCTTCAACAATATCAATTTCACCGGCTGGTGTCAGATTGACGGTACGACTCGTAGGTATGGATGGCATATTACGATCCGGCAACATCCGGCTTGTCCCTGTATTCGATCCCTGGCATCCCGGTAAAACGTACAATGATACGATGATTATTACGGTACAAATTTTCTTTGCCATAATGGCCTCCTTTCAATTTAAACCAGCCCTATCGGTCGATTATCAATTACGAAGTATCAATTATCAACTAAAAGCCGTTTCGTCAAGAACAAACAGTTAAAAATATCATACTATTATCTCAATTTCATCATATTGGTCGGGAATTGTCAAATCCGGGCAAAATAATCAAAAAGTACCGTTATTATGGGATAATGCCGAAGCAATAATATCCAACCTGTATAATCAAAAATGATTTGACTTTTAAAGCCGATTAGGGTATAATAATTAACGTAAAACTCGGCGATACTACTGGAAGAGGGTCATCTGAGGGGGCGTCGCTTCAAGGTGTCCTATTCGCCAAATTTAATATCCTTATGTATTGGCAGAAAATTCCGTCACATAAAATAACTGGGGAAATAAGAATATGAAGCCAAACAAATCGATATCTATTATTGTTGCTACACTTTTATTGATGCTCCAGTTCGGTTGCGAAGAACAGGCTGCACCTCGCCGGGAGCTGAATCCCGACTGGTTTAATCAGATGACCTGGCGAACTCAGGCAGCGGCTCAACCCAGACCTGCTGCGCCCGCCGTCAAGAAAATCCCGAAAATTACATTCGATAAATTAATACACAATTTCGGAAACGTCAGCCCGGCGACAACCCACATCTGTGAATTCAATTTCACAAATACCGGAAACGGCACCCTTGAAATACTCGAAATCGAGGAAACCTGCGGCTGCACACCTTCCGTTTTGTCGAAATCTTCCTATGCACCGGGAGAAAGAGGCTCATTAAAAGTCGGATTTTACTCGGATACACAACTCGGCCGAACTTCAAAGCCTATTTATATATACAGCAACGACGAAGCCAATCCCGAAGTGGAACTGGATGTACAGGCGAATATAATCGCCAAGATCGATTATGAGCCGAAGAAACTCGACCTTATGCTGAATCAGCCGAACGCCAACTGCCCGACAATTACAATTCGCAGTCTCGACAATCAGCCTTTTTCGATTACAAGCTTCAAGTCAACAGACGGATGCATTACCGCCGATTACGATCCTTCAGTACAGGCAAAACAGTTTGTGCTTCAGCCCAGGGTCGATACACAAAAGCTGGAACGCATCATGGATGGGCTTTTTGAAATAGGTTTGTCCCATCCCGAAACCAAGATAATCAGCGGAACCTTCGACGCACCGCCGAGATTCGAAATCAGCCCTCGGTCAATCATGATCCACCAGGCCGATCCTCAAGAATCTGTCGTAAAAAAAATCAATGTCATCAGCAACTACAACGAAGAATTCGAAATCGAATCGACCTTTTCGAAAGAAGGGCTCATTAGCATTCGTAACCAAAGAATAACCAACAACGGCTATGAGCTCGAACTGGTAATAAGGCCGCCCGATACCAAAGGCAAAACAAGAATATTTTCAGACACGTTCTTCGTGGATTTAAAAGGTATCGGAAGACTCAATGTCTCCTGTAACGGATTCTATTCCGGTACATCATCAGTCTTAAGCGGCCCGGTTAAAACAAAAAGGACATGCAAAGGGTGTAAAGGGCCGATTCTAACCAAATAAAAGTTTGATACAATCGAAAGAATCGTTTTCATAATCCGATACCTTTAACGGAAACTTTCGATAAGTTTTCCGATGTTTCCGGTCTGCCGAATCAAGCTGGAAAATCCGACGGATGTTACATACATAAAATTATGCCAGACAAAAGAGACCTGAAACAATGCCTGCTCCGGTTAGCTTGTATCAATCTGTGACAAAATCCCCACAAATTCATTCTTGTGTAATGGTAAAACGAAACCTTTCATCAACGAGGCTCTCGATTTTGAAATGTATGGATTTGCCTTCATCTGAGAAACTATGGAGATGAGATTCCACAATCCAGGAACCATTCGGCTCCATTTTCCCGTCCTCTTTAACGGAGCTTGAGCTTCCTTTACGTTTTTCCATGGTCAGCAAACGGTAGGACCTCACCGGCAAAGGCTCCTGAGAGCGGATAATCCGCAAAGTTATAGTATGCAATTCTCCGCCGTCAAGACGCCTGTATAACAATAAAGGCTCATCCAGTTTTTTTTCTACAGAAATTTGTCCGTTAATATCTTCGGCATTGATAAAACCTGCCTTACGTAAAATCTCGTCGCTTATTGGAGTCTCGGCCGGACTTTCGTCACCGAGCTGCCTGGTCAGATTCTCAATTTCCTGAGCTTTGACATTATTGCCTTTCTCGGCGTACTGCATAGCCCGGGCGAGCATCAGCATCTCACGGCCTTTCTCCTGCTCGTTATTATCCGCCTTGAAACCGGCAAGCACAAGATATCCATCCAGCGTTGGGACGGGACTTTGCTCGATAAGAGAACATAAACGTTCACGCTGCTGTGGCGTTCGGAAATATTTTGCAAAGATCAGAAGTGTCTTAACATCTACATCATTGCTGTCCAGCAATCGAGCCATTACTTCCCGCATTCGTTCTTCGGTCCAGCATGATTGATAATGTGCAACCATCGGAACTTCCGATACGGATTCTTTAACATCGGCGGATACGACCAGGTCGGGCTTGATATCATGCTTTTTCTGTCGATATATGTGTATTCGTTCAATACCGTTTCGCATTTCGAGATCATCTTTATTATGGTCGTTCATCGTCCAGCCGAGGTCGCTCAACTCGTCACTATATGCCTTCAATACTTTCTCGGTCGGGCGCGGCTCCGCAAACTCCCAAATAGTATCGTTATCTGTCAATAATCCCCTGCCTGAAATTTGCTGCCTGATATTACCTTTGTTAATAAAAGAAAATTCAGGTGACTGTTTGCAGGTTCCATAGAGAGTATCAGGCAATCGAGGAAGAGGACCGTATTTATCCAGTAAATTTTCAAATTGTTTTTTAATGGACTGGATAAGCTCGCCGGAAATGTTCTTTGCTTCAAGCTTATATCTGGCCTGCGGGCTTTCGATCCCGGTCATCTTACCGACATGGTTAAGCTCACTTTCGATGCTGAACCGAACTGTCGGAGACCAATCGTCTTCGAACGAACAAGACAAATTTCCACACATCGAGCTTCCGGCCTGCCATTCTATTGTCGCCTGAAGATCACGACTGTTAAGAAAATTGCTTTCACTAAACTCGGGCATATTAATAGTAATAAAAACATCCGGCAAAAGACCGCCACTCTCAGGCCGGGTTCCATACGAGTAATACGTGACAGTCTCCACATAAGGCAGGCGTGCTAATGATTTCTGAAATTCCCTGGCTACCCGATCGAGTAAACGATGGGGATTATGACAGATAAGCATAATATTACGCATGCTCACTTTCGTATCCGCTCCGGACGAGGTCGAACTGTATGTCTGGACTTTATTGGTCGCTTTTATCACTCCAAGAACGGGTTCAAAACCGGAAAATATCTTCCTCCCGCTCGCCTGATTGTTTATTTCAGAACTTTTTATCGTTACGACAGGCTCGGTTTTGGGGCCGCCGAGGGGCAGCTCGAAAACCACAAGCACTAAAACAATGCACGCTATTACAACAACAGAACCCATATTTACAGGTTTACTGTTTTCTTCGACCTTACGAGGGCGCAATAACACAGCGAAGGCTATATACAAAAGACTCAGGAATGGATTAAAGAAAACAAATGTAAACAACCATAAAATCTTGGTACCCCATCCTCTGCCGATTATCGGATAAAACTGACGCTGATGCAGACAGTGTATCAGCAGCGCTGACCATATAATCAGATAAAATCCATTGAGAATATATGAGAGCATGAAAGCTCACCTTTCAAATAATCGCATCTCTCAAGGGCGATTTCTGCTATACACTGAATGTCATAAGACCCTAAATTAATAGTGATTTACGTATTTTTCGGCGTTTTTCAAGACCAACTGAAATATAAGATTCAGTTTAGCCGTGGTAGGCACGACTACGGCCCACCCCCGGAACAGCCGTTCGACTACACTCAGCCCAGGGGTCCGGGAGCTAACCAGAACTCGTCTCGGTGAAGCTATAAGCGAAGCTGGATTGGCTTTGTTTTTTTCTGCCAAAATGCCCGAAAATCGCCATTTTTCTCGTAATCTTCTTGTTTCAAAGAACTTATATCAAATTACCCATTTTGACATTGGCTTTGTTTTGCATTTTTTTCACCCCCAGAGCAGGGCTGGGGGCTAACCAAAACCTGTCCGGCATAGTCTCTGACGACGCCGGATTGGCTTTGTTTTTCCATTCTCCGTAGTACAATGGTGAAACCATGTGGTAATGCCCTAAATCAATTGCTACTCTACGTCTTATGCCAAGTAGCACGAGACTACGAAGGATGAATTCAAATTGTTTAGCCGTGGCCGGTATGGCTACGGGCAATCCCTCAAGGCTGACCTTGAGGCTAAATATGGAATGTTCATGTTATATTTTGCTTCCCCCATTCTGTATTGTGTATTCTGTATTCCGTTTTCTATTTATTTTACCCAAAAACCGCCTTAATACAACGAAAAACCGGGATTTTTTACCCCGTGAGATGGCGATTTGTGCCTATCTAATGGGGTAAGTAAAAAATGTCCATGACTTATCACCCGCTTTATATTAAAATCTCATCTGATACGGATATAGGAGCTCACGCTCAGGCCGACGGAGATGATATCAGATTTACTTTGGCGGATGGTGTTACCGTGATACCTCATGAAACGGAATCTTTCAGTATCGATTCGGGAAGTGCCACCGGGCATTTCTGGGTCAAGGTCCCGACAGTATCTTCCGCCTCTACAACAGATATTTACGTCTATTATGGCAATTCCGAGGCAGAAGACGGACAGGATGCGGATAACGTCTGGGATGATAATTATCTGGGAGTCTGGCATTTATCCGAAGATGAATGGGACGGAACATCAGGGGAAATTATAGACTTTACTTCTAATGGCTATGATGGAGTCAGGGTCGGAGATGCAACAACTACCAGTAACGGCAAAATAGGAAGGGCCGGTACTTTTGATGGAAGTGGGGATTACGGTTCTTCAGGAGATGCCACCGTCTCGGGTAATTTTACAATATCTTTTTGGGCCCTAAATGATAATGATCTGGATGAAGAGGCCAGCAGTTGGTATGGATACCCCGTACTCAAAACCAGCGCTGATTTTTGCATGGGCTGGCAGGGCTGGACGGATGGCTGGTCACTGAGCTTCCAGGATTC
>CAYVXS010000222.1:0-5620 GCA_964454885.1 uncultured Pirellulales bacterium | reverse complement strand
TATAAAACAGCTAAATCCTCTTGTCTAACATTGTTTTGACACTTAAACCATAATTCGCCTCACAGGCTTAAATTCTATACCTATATCATTCAGTCAAACCTATATTATCGGCAGCTTTTTAGGTCGTCTGGACGTTAAAACCACCCGGCCAAAAACTTATCGATTATCAACGTTTATTTAAATCTAAAGCAGGAGAAATAAGAAAAAACACCATATACTGCAGTAAAATGCCATCTCGCATCCTGATAAATTCACTTCTGATAAAATAGTTTCTGTAAAAAAGCCGGATTTGTATATCTGATGCTTTTATAATCTCCTGTTTAACATGAAGTTACGATGCTTATAAATTTTTCATAAAAATTACTACATGATATTGACAGATACCTTGTATTGCTATATACTAACTTTTATGGAAAACAGATTTTTCGATAACTGGGCTACACAATTAAGAAAGGGGATGCTCGAGTTGTGCATCCTTAACTCTATCAAAGGCACAAGCCTGTACGGATACGACATCGTTCGCAAGCTTCGTGATATTCCATCACTGGTTATAAGCGAAGGGACAATTTACCCGATCTTAAGCAGGCTCAAACGAGAGGGCCTTCTTGGCACATCCATCAAAGAATCGTCCGAAGGGCCTCCACGGAAATATTACGAACTGACCGAAAAGGGACAAAATATTCTCCGGCAAATGAACGAATACTGGCGGGACATCAAAGATGGAACCGACTCTTTAAAAGGAGAAGAATAATGGTGCTCAAACTAAGTCTAAATGCTCAAAAATCTCTCGACGATTACATCTATCAAGTCAAGGTTTATCTGAAAGGCGTCAAATCGGTCGACGCGGAAGAAATAGTTCAGAACATAAACGAGCATATCGAGAACGAGCTGACAGGTGCAGCCGAACCGGTCGGTTCTGAGACACTCGATAAGATCCTTAAAAAACTCGGCAGCCCCCAACAGTGGGTGCCCGAGGAAGAACTGTCCTGGTGGAAAAAATTCGTCCTGCGCATTCGCACAGGCCCGGAGGACTGGCGACTGGCATATCTCTCTTTCGGATTGTTCTTGCTCGCCTTTTTATTTCATTCATCATTTTTTGTTTGTGTTATACTGGTGACGGCCAGCTATATTGTCTCCCGTGCCGCGATGTCACTGTCTAACTATGACATACAGGTCAAAGCCCAAAAATGGCTTCTTTATCCGCCAATAATTATTGTTACGCTTTTTCTCGCCGTCGTACTGCTACTGCTTCCTCTGTCCGTTCTTATCCCAGTCGCAGAAAATCTCGAAAGCACAATGATGCAAACATACCATATAAGTATCGATGACAATTACTGGTATGTAGCTTCCTCATTGATCGCCATGTTAATCTGCATATGGTGGATTTTAGAAGGGATAATTTGTCTGATATATCCGTCATTACCGAGGAGAATTTTTCATCCTATAGCCGAATGGTTCAAACGCAAACACGCATTGATTTTCATGATACTTGCAATTTTTGCTTTTTCGATATCTTTGGTTTCCTGGATATACTGTGTCAATACATATTTGAACTAAAGACCGAAAGTCTCGATAAGCTTTATTACTCGCTGCGATATTACATCTTTTCTGACGCCGATAAATTCATGCCAGGGTTGGCCTGAAACTTTGATATGTACGGAAGATTTTTCACTGCCGATTGCCTCAGGTTTATTGGCAATTATCACGTCGAGTTTTTTTTCTTCGAGTTTTTGTTCGGCGTTTTTCCGAAGGTTCCTGTCCTCCAGAGCAAAACCTACAATAATACGTCGTTCGTGACTCGTGACTCGTGACTCGTTTTTATGCTTTCCCGCCCATTTCAAAATATCAACGGTTGGTCTTAGTCTTATGGTTAAATCTTCATTTGCTTTTTTTATTTTTACTTTTGACTTTCTGCAGGGGGTATAATCTGCGACGGCGGCGGCCATAATCAGACAATCGCATTTCTCAAAATGTTTCTTAACCGCTTCGAACATCTCAGCAGCGGTCTCTACCCTGACAACCTTCACGTCTTCGGGGACACTCAAAGAGCTCGGCGCTGTGATGAGTGTCACTTTATGTCCGGCTTTTAGTGCCGCCCGGGCCAGGGCATATCCCATCCTTCCGCTGCTTGCATTGGAAATAAAGCGAACCGGGTCAATATACTCGCGTGTGCCGCCGGCTGTAATTAAAATTCGCATCTTACTTCTCGCGGTGTGATTACTATGTTTTACTTATCGGGCTTTTTTTATTTCGGAGGCAACTTTTTCTATCGCTTCCAATATATCCTGCGGTTCGGCCATTCTTCCTGGACCTTTGGTGCCGCAGGCAAGCCGTCCCTCGACCGGACCGACAATCCGGATCCCTATTTTCCTGATGGTCTCGACATTATTTTGCACGGCCGGATTCGCCCACATCTTCTCATTCATCGCCGGAGCAAATAATACCGCACCTGATTTTATCAGCGGTGAACATGCGCAAAGTAAAGTGCTGAGCAGGTCGTCACAGATACCGTGTGCGACTTTACCGATGATATTGGCTGTCGCCGGAACAACAATAACAATATCCGCCCAGTCAGCCAGGGCTATGTGGCCGAATCGAAACTGTTCCGTTGTGCTCCACATATCGGTGAAAACGGTCGAATTAGTCACTGCCTCGAAACTTTTTGGGCCTACAAACCGGCAGGCATTTTCCGTCATTACGGTATTAACATTCGCCCCCGCGGTAGTCATCTTGCTGGCCAAATCGACAGCCTTGTATGCAGCTATTCCACCCGTTACACCAAGCAAAATATTAAAGTTATCAAGCATCTCGTTTCTTTTGCCGCCCGGCATCACCGGATAACCGAACCGGTTTTAATTCTTGCCGGTTTTCTCTGAAACTTGTTTGGATACTCCGCCATCAACGGCAATCTTATCCTCTAAAATTTCCTGAATAACAATTTCAAGCATAGTCTTGCCTTCGATGTCCTCGATTAGCGGCCGAGCTCCCTGCAAGATCTCACCGAGCCTTTTTTGAACCAGCGCCGTTAACTTGAATCTTCCGCCGACCTTGTTGATTAATCTGTCACTTTTTAGCTCATCTATCATCTTTATTTTCTCGTAAATAGTATTTCGTTCAGTTACTTTCTAAAATATCAGGATCTTGATTTAGCGATCCCGCCGCTCCCGGCGTCATCGATAATCTGTACACATTCACTCACCGCCTGCTGCAGGTCTTCGTTCACAACCATATATTCATAATATTGCCAGGCGGCGGCGATTTCCGTGCTCGCTCCACCCAATCTTTTCTCCGCCGCCTCAGCGGCATCCCGGCCCCTGTGATTCATGCGTTCGGCTAAAACTTTAGCGCTCGGCGGTAAAATAAAGATCATCACCGCATCCGGGTAAAGCACCTTGACCTGCTTGGCACCCTGAACATCGATCTCTAAAATCACCGTCCTGCATGCCTTAAGCATCTCCTCGACTTTGTCCTTAGGTGTCCCATACAGGTAACCGAAAACTTCTGCATATTCCAGGAACAATCCCTTACCGATTCGCTCTTTAAATTCCTCCTGTGATATGAACCAGTAATCCTGTCCGTCAACTTCGGCTTCGCTTTTAGGGCGGGTAGTCATCGAGACACTCAGGCAGATATCTTCTCGCTCTGCGACTATCTCCCTGCAGATAGTGCTTTTGCCGACACCGGAAGGACCGCTTATTATTACTACTTTACCTTTTTTATCCTTTGAAGCATCCATCGATGACCCTTATACCGAGATGAAAGATTCTCAAAAAAACCCGCCTACTCGACATTCTGAATCTGTTCCTTAATACGTTCTATCCAACATTTCATATCAACCACACAGCGGGTAATCTCGCCGTCCGATGTCTTACTGGCTATTGTATTGGCTTCTCTTAGCATCTCCTGACTGATAAAGTCCAGTCTCCGCCCGGCCTGGTCGTTAGCCTCACAGCTCTGAACAAACTGCTGCAGATGCGAATCCATTCGGGAAATTTCCTCGGAGATATCCGATCTGTCCGCATAAACCGCCACTTCCCTTGCAAGTGTTTCTTCGTCCAGCTTAAGTTTCGCCTCGGCGAGCAGCGTATCCACTCTTTGCTTTAATTTTTTTGCATACTCCTGGACTATGATAGAGCCTCGATCGCGTATTTGCTCGAGGTCTTTTCCGATTGCCCGACAGTGGCCTTTCAGTTCTTCCGCGAGAAAATTACCCTCGGTGGCACGCATTTTCCGGAGCTTATCTATAGCCATCTGGCTAACATCGAGAACCGCCTCTCTGGTTTGACCGGCCATTTCTTCGTCCGGCGAAATCGGCCGAATAATCCCCGGCAGACTCAGTAAGTTACCGATATCGAACGACCCTTCGAGACCGACTGCCGACCCGGCTCGATTCAGCTTCTCAATGACTTTTTGCAATGCCTTCTCATCTATATTGAATAGCACATCCGTCGATACTTCCTTAAGCCGAAGGACATAGTTCACCGTTCCGCGGGTCAAATTTTTACGAAGAAGCTTTTCAATATCCTCTTCCAGAAAGGCCAGCATATCCGGCAGTTTTACGATCGACTTAAGGTACCGATTATTTACTGCTTTAACTTCAATAGTATAAGTTGCACCTTCAATCTCGCCTTGTGCCTGACCATAACCGGTCATACTGTTTATCATAAGACTCCGCCTTCAATTCGAATCCGGGTATATTCCACCGTCTTGTTCGAGATCATGCCTTTTTAATTACCCGGTAAGTTCACATCGCTTTTTTCACCGGCACCGCCGGCCTCCGTCATAGTACTACCCGAAGGAAGCTCCTGCTCTGTAGTTACCGGCATTTCTGTTTGTCCCGCTTGCGAACCAGCATTGCTATTATCAGCCGTACCTGGTTTAACCCCGGTTTCGTCGGTCGCTGCAGTCGGACTCTGGCCGGTCGGAACCTGCTGCTGAACCGGCTGGCTCACTCCATAATCACTGACTCCCTGTTTGTAGAATTTGGCCATTATAACCGCCAGAAACAGAAACACACCCGCAAGCACGATTGTAACCCATGTCAGAAAGTCACCGGTTTTGGAACCAAGTATACCGCTGGCCATAGCACCACCGAAAGCTCCACTCAGACCACCGCCTTTACCCTTCTGAACCAATACAATCAAAACCAGCGATATGCAGCACAAAACGAACAGAACTGCGACAACATTCATAATAAAGCTTACTGCCAATAATCCAAAAGCAGTCATATTAGCTGCCCTTTCATTTGACTATATAAAAAATTAATTTCCTTTTTTATTACAGAAAACTGTTTCAAGTGACATATCTATCAGAATTTATACCGCCGCACTGATAATAGCGAGGAAATCATCCGCTTTCAGGCTCGCCCCGCCGACCAACAGGCCGTCAACATCTTCCCGGCCCATCAAATCCGCCGCGTTATCCGGCTTAACCGAACCGCCGTAAAGAATACGCATATCGGAGGCCAATTGGTCATTATATATCCGACCTACGAGTTTTCGGATGAAATCATGCGCTTCCTGAGCCTGCTGTGGTGTTGCGGTCAAGCCCGTGCCGATAGCCCAGACCGGCTCATACGCGATTGTCACCGCCTCAAGCTTTTCAGCGCTCAAACCTTCCA
>CAYVXS010000221.1:0-5634 GCA_964454885.1 uncultured Pirellulales bacterium | reverse complement strand
TCGGGTTCAAAAATTCTGTACGGGCAGGATGTGCTGTCACAGAATCGAACAGATCCGACAAAGATCCCTTTATGGGAAGGTCTCAGGCTCCTGTTTAACAGAATGGCCGAGTCGCTTGTTGAACACCCGTCTATAGACTCTCAACTTTATACGGAGAAATGGATTAATAAGACTCTGTTGGCGTGCGGCGACTTTCTGCTTTTGGACAAAAAACTATATCATTACTCATATCAGGAAAGAGGCCGAAGACTCTCAACACAAGTGGACTTCGCCGACTATCCCTTTCTGGATGCATCACAACAGGCGGATTTGATAAATGCGTACGATGTTAAATTACGCGGGGCATACGATACCTACGACAATAACGATGTCACGAGATTTTACAAGACGATAGACGGGGTCTTTAGATATGCCATAAACAATATTATGAAGGTTTCGTTTTCTTCATATACCGAATTCCCCGACAGGTATCTAAGTGCGAAGGCCATATTGAGAAAGATGTATAAATACAAATTCTATTTTTTGGTACATCCGGTATATGAAAATTTAATATATACGACGAAGCTTGTTCAGTGGGGCCGGACTCCCAGTATGAAGGTCATTGCGAGGATGCGTGTTGCATGGCACCATCTTGCTTATTCCTTAATCCCGCCTCTATATTTCTTTGAGATGTTAAGCAGCGAAGAAAGAGAAAATATTGTATCCCATGCCAACAGGATATTATTACTTTTTAATGGAACGCCCGGCGGGAGTATCGATGCGGTTAAAGACGGGATTTTGAGATTATGGTTTAATTTGTGCTGGGGGAAAAATGTGTGAGGCAAATAAAAGTTACAAGGATAAGGTTATAGTTAAAAATTAATAACATGGCTGAAGCAAAATCACGAATTGCTTATGTTGTCTATGGCGGAAAAGGGGGTATGGAGGCCTTTATACACAGAGAAGTAACGGCCCTGATATCCAGAGGGATTGATATAGAGCTGTTCTTCACGCAATACAGGCATGATCCCGTTAATGGCCCCGAAAAGTCCGGCTGGAAATGGCACTGTTTCAGAAAAACTCATGTGTTTGTTGCGATGATGAAAACATTGCGCGCCTGTCTTACAAAACCGAAGCTGGCAAAATTCGCAATAACTAACGGTGTTGTTCGTGAATTTGTGTTGGCCTGTTATTACGCTTCGACTATGAGACAAAGAAATATCACCCATATTCACTGTCACTTTGGAGATAGAAAGCTGACTGTAGGTTTCTTTTGTGCCGAGTTATTGGATCTCAGTCTTTCGGTCACAATCCATGCGCATGAAATTCATAAATCTCCTAATCCTTACATATTCAGATGCGCGTTGAAAAGATGCAGCCGAATTTTTGCAATTTCCGACTATACAAGAAATAAACTCGTAGAAAAATTCGATGCACCGGCGGATAAAGTCATTACGAGCAGGTTGTTTGTAAACTGGGAGGAATCCGACAAGAATCGTTCTACTGTTACCGTGCTTATGGTCGGGCGCTTTGCCGAAAGGAAAGGTCATAAGTATTTACTCGAAGCGGCGAAACTTCTTCAAGAAGAGAATATCCGATTTATCATTATAGGTTTTGGACCATTGGATATCAGGCAAATGGCGGCGAATTATGGTTTGGAGGATTCCGTTATCGTTTTTGATAAAATGAATCCAAGACAGCTTCACTTCTTTTACAGCAAGGCGGATATTTTCTGCCTTCCTTCGGTAGATCATCCCGAACAGGGACCCGAGGGAATACCGGTTGTTCTGATGGAAGCGATGGCGGCGGGTATGCCGGTCGTTACCACGGCTACCGGTGGAACTATTGAGCTTGTCAACGAAATCATAGTGCCGCAGCAGGATTCCGAGGCGATAGCTAAAAGTATTATACGATTGGCAGAGAATCCCGATTTGCGGAGGCGAATGGGGCGGGAGAATCAACAAAAAGTCAGGGACCTGTATTCTCCGGAAAATCTGAATATTTTATACGATACGTTTAAGGCGCCGTGTAAGCCGATGGGAACAGATCGTGTAGGTGGTAAAATTGAGGGTATTTACGAAACAAAGGCGGGACGTGAATCTCTTTATTCATACAAATGAGTTCTGTCTGTAACTGATATCGTTAGGATGAGGATACTTGTCGATGAGTGAAAAGAATAAATTAAGGATATGTGTTATAGCTTCATCGGGCGGACATTTGGCCCAGTTGCTTACTTTGAGAGAAAGCTGGAAGGATTACACTGCATATTATGTATCGACCTCGAAAAGTGGGGCAAAAAAAATTCTCGATGATTACGGGCGATACTACACTGTTACCGATACCGGAAGGAACTACTTTTTCAAGTCGTTATGTACCGCATTTCAGTGTTTCAGGATCCTGTTGAAGGAAAAAACAGATGTAATTATCAGCGGCGGTTCGGCTCCGGGGTGTCTGATGTCCATCATCGGCAAGGTGTTTTTTCGAAAACGGGTTATCTGGCTCGATAGTATCGCTAACATTAAAAAAATGTCACTTAGTGGCAGAATAGCGCGTCATTTCACCGACGTTTGTATTTGTCAGTGGGAGGAAGTAGCGAGAAAGTATAAAAACGTTCAATATCTGGGGACAGTTATATGATTTTCCTGACAGTTGGTACACTGTATCCATTTGACAGATTGGTGGAAATTGTAGATCAGGCCGTAGAAAAGGGATATGTGCAGGATGAGGTTTTCGCCCAAATCGGCAATACTGTGATTAAACCGCGTAATTTTCAATACGTTGTTAGTCTTGAAATGGATGCTTATGAGAGATGTTTCAGGGAAGCTTCGGCTATCATAAGTCATGCCGGTATGGGTACGATAACGACGGCTTTGCGACATAAAAAACCCCTCTTGGTAATCCCCCGCGAAAAGAAGTACGGGGAAATTATTAACGACCACCAGATTTATACGGCCGAGGCGTTTGCCAAAAAAGGACATGTACAAGTAGCAAGAAATCTCGCCGAGTTTGAGGTAAAGATCGCCGAGTTGAAATCTTTTATACCTGCAGAGCGGCGTTGTAACACAGAAGCTATTATTGGATTTATTAGGCAGTATTTGGGCAGTGTGGAGAAATGTATAGGTTAAGGTAAAAAGTCAAATCCGGCCGTGTAGGGATTCCGGATTGATTGCTTCTTTTTATGGATTGGAGGAAAAATGCTTAGAGGTACGGTTGTTGGTTTTGGGCGTATGGGGATTACTCATTATTCGATATTAAATCGACATCCCCAGGTTAAATTTGTTGCGGTTTGTGATTCGTCCGGTTTTGTGCGGTATAATGCTGCTAAATACCTGGGTGTGGAAGCCTATGATGATTATCATAAAATGTTCCGCGAAATAAAACCGGATTTTACCATTGCAGCAGTTCCTACTGCGATGCACATGGATGTAGTAAAGACCGCGATTTTGAATAATTCCCACGTGTTTGTCGAAAAACCTTTTACTTTGGAACCGAAGCAGGGCCGAGAGCTCCTTAACCTTCTTGAAGGCAAGCACCTCGTACATCAGGTCGGATATGTTGTTCGATTCAGTGACGTGTTCATGAAGGTAAAAGAGCTATTGGACCGGAAGGTTCTCGGTGAATTATATAAATTCAGGCTGGAAATAAACGGCCCGACCGTCCTTCATGGTGCAAAAAAGAGCTGGCGTTCGAATCGGAGTGAAGGAGGCGGATGCCTTTACGATTTCGCTTCTCACGGTATCGACATGATTAATTACCTCATAGGGCCTCCTGATAACATTGTTGGGACGGTGTTTCAGAGAATATTCTCGAAAGATGTCGAGGATGCGGTTATTTCGACGTTTATCTATAAAGAAGGGCTTTGCGGCAATCTTATCGTTAACTGGAGTGACTCTTCTTATCGCAAGCCCGATAATTATTTCGAAGTGCTGGGCAGAAGAGGAAAGATTATCGCAGACCTTCGGATGTTAAAGGTATTTTTTAAAGATACTCCCGAGAACGAAGAATTTTCACAGGGATGGAACATAAAATACTATCCTTCTTTGGTGGAGCCTGTCCGGTTTTTCGTAAGAGGTTTTGAATTTACAAGGCAATTGGACTATTTCGTTGATTGTATCCTCAAGAACAGACCGTCTGAAATATGCTCTTTCGATGACGGCCTCAAGACCGACACCGTCATCGAGCGAATCAGAGCGGATGGTACGAAGGAATATAATTGACAAAAAAAATCAAAAAAATCCGGCGGAAAAATAATGTATTTTGAATATGGAGGTAATTAACAGGATGTATAACGTACAAACTCAGTCGCCAGTTGAAAACAATTTGAAATTACGGGTTGAGCCTTTCCGGTCTGAAAGGCAAGAGGATTCTGTCGAGCTGGACAGGCTTATATTCGGTGACAATCAGTTCTTCGGGATTAATCATATGTCGAATGAAAAAGCGCAGTCTCAGGCTATACGCTTTAAGGATTCCGAGACGATAATTAAAGTTATCGATAATGCATATAATGCCGGTATTCACGCCTTCATGTTCAACACGCATGACAGGGTAAGTGAATTATGTGATCATTTTCGTGCTCATCAGGATAGATATTCGGATATGCGTCTGTATCCGTCTTTGCCTTATGCACACAAATATGCGAACGCGGTTAATGAAAGCGGGATGCTCGGCGCATTAAACGAGTTCATATTTTCCGGCAGAAGCACGAAACAGGCTATCAGCACCATTATTCGGGGGGGCAAAAGCATAATAAAGAAGGATATGATTGAGGTGATGAAATTGCTTGTTGATGCGGAAATGAGAATGTTCAGGGGGCTTCGCATTAAAGCCGTATTTTTGCAGAATATTATCACGGACCTGTTGCTCGGACTTGGTGTCAGGGAGGTTTTCATAGAGTTTGCAAATCACGTAAAGAAAAAATACGGCGTTGAAGCTGCGTTTAATACGGCGAATATGCCGGTCCTTGTGGATTTTCTTTTGGATTGCGGTATAGATAATCCGATTGTTTGCTCATCGATCAATAAGGTCGGATTCGCGATGTGTCCGAACCAGACGGAATGTGAGAAGGCGTTGGCTGAGAAACGTTTCAGGGCGATTGCGATGGCGATATTTGCATCGGGAGCGGTCCCCCCGAAAGAGGCGATAGAATATATTTGTAACCTTCCTAATATCCGAACCATTATTTTCGGTGCGTCTTCCAGAGAGCATATCGTTGATACCATGAATATGATATATTCCTGCTGGAAGGAAAAGCAGCAATAATATCACTTATAAGTAAATGCTTTGTCTATATTCGGTTTGTATGTGATTCATAGTCTTTTTATGGAGGGTATATTAACATGTCATGTATAGGGGAAAAATGTCACGGTCAGTTCGGCACTCTGATAGAATCTTCGAAGTCTATCCTGTGTCCGACCCGGATATTCAAATTTTTCTGGCAGCTCAGGAACGGCGGCTTACATAACGCGGTTTCGACCGTAACTTTGAGAACCAGGCGGTTCCTTTCGGAAAAGGGAATATCTCATAGCAGATATGGGAAAGGCAAGCCGTCTTACGAAGAAGTTCTTAATCTCCGGCCCGGTGACTGGGTCCGTGTAAGGCCTGAAAAGGATATTCTGGCAACGCTTGATAATTGCAGTCAGAACAAGGGCCTGGCCT
>CAYVXS010000220.1:0-5677 GCA_964454885.1 uncultured Pirellulales bacterium | reverse complement strand
GACCCGGAAAGCCCCGAAATAAAAGTAGGGATTTTTGCAATTAAAAACGACGTGGTAAATACCGCCATGCAACCTTTCACCAGAGAAGATATCGAGATCAGCTATGTGCAAATGGCTCCGATGGCTTTGTATAATTATCTGCTGCATGACCGTCCCGATCTGGTTACCTCCGACAGCCATGCGACGGTAGTTATTAACGTTGGCGCCGGCAATACCGACTTAGTCGTCTGCACGCCGTCATCGGTCTGGCAAAGATGTATCCTTATCGGCGGTAACACGTTTACAAAGGCGATAGCAGATACTTTCAGGCTCAACTTCGAAAAAGCCGAAAAGCTAAAACGTACGGCACCGGTAAGCAAATATGCCCGGCAGATATTCCAGGCGATGAGACCGGTATTCACGGATCTGGCTTCGGAAATTCAGAGGTCGTTAGGTTTTTACAGCAGCTCAAATCCGAATACAAAAGTGGTAAAGATTATCGCGATGGGCGGCGGAACAAAGCTGCGGGGGCTGCTTAAATATCTGCAGCAGACGCTGCAAATACCCGTTGAAAGACCGGACTCGTTTAAAAAACTGGCCCTCGGAGCCGGTGTCTCGCAGGCAAAATTTCACGAGAACGTCACCGATTTCGGTATCGTTTACGGTCTTGCCCTGCAGGGACTGGGGCTTGCGAAAATAGAAAGCAACCTGCTGCCTCGTACCATCGCACGCTCAAGAGCCTGGGCGAGCAAGGGTAAATATTTTATCGCCGCTGCGTGCATGTTATTAGCCACAGCGCTTTTATGCTTTGGACGAACCGGCTGGGATAAAATGAATTACGATAAAAACAGCTCGGTTCGAACACGAAGCGGGAGCCTAATTAGTAAAGCCCAGGGAGCGGTGAACGAGCAGGATGAGATAGAAAGGAAAAAAGTCGAATACGAAGAAAAAATAAATAAGGAATTTAATCTTTTCGAACAATATCGTGACATTGTTCCGGAACTCCAGGAAATCATAATCTCGGCTCTACCCAACAGGGAAAATACTCCGGAACAGGCCCGGCTTTATGAAGCTTTTAACAAGGGTGACGTCGAGGGCGTCAAGAACTTTAACGAAAACGGCCGCAGGATCAGCCGAAACGAGCGAAAGCAGATATTTGTTACGAACATGACACTTAGTTTTTCGAACGACCTCGAAAAAGCTCAATTCGATGCAGATGCATGGCGGCGGGCACGCAGCAGAATCTCCGATGACGAAGAAGGGGATGAATACTCACGTGATATGATGATGGATGAAATGGGCCGCGGTTTTATCGATGAATATGCACCGACTCCGTTCGAATGGGAAACTGCAGCCAAGGTGGAAAAGAAATCCGGTTTTGCCGTGACTATTGTCGGTTACAGTCCATACGGTAAAAGTATTCCCGAACTTGCTCAATTGATGGACCCTGCCAAAGTTACCGACGATCCGAATACGTGGGGATTCATTACGAGACTGGAGCGACTCGATGATATGGTTGCCGACGGCAATAGCCCCTTCGAACTGTATAAAAAAAGCGATCCGGAGCAATTCAAATTAGACATAAAGGAAGTCGACCTTGCTACTACGTCTGAATATCCTCCTCAGGGAGTAGGAGTATTTGATACGTTATACAGGAATAAAATCTCACAAAACAAACCGCAGGAAACCGCCGAATGGATTTTAATCGATCCCTTAACAAAGGAAACAATTAGTAAAATCTCGCTGCTTGACAAGGACGGCAGAGAAATACTCACACCCTCGGGTCAGACTGCTTACCAGGTTAACGACCACTGGTTCGTCCTTAATTTAAAATTAGTCTGGAGGAATGCCCCCAAACCGCCGGAAAGCGCTACCCAGGGAACCATGATGGGATCGGGATATTTAAGATAAACAATTATAACGAAGTTTTTAAGAGTGTATCAACTGCCGTTGTAAAGTTGTGATATACCGGACAAAAAAAATATAATTAAAAAAATATTACTGATTTGTGAGCTAAAATGGATCTACCGAATTTCAAAGATATACTGTCAAAATTAAGCGTTTTCAAAAATAAATCGCTATTAATACCTGTCATCATAGCTCTGATAAGCGTGCTGCTTTTCATACCTACACAGCTTATGAGCAGTAACCTTAAAGAGCGGATTCAAAAAGACAGTATTACCGACGGTTACGATAAAGTAAAACGCTTACTTAAAAATTCTGTTCCGGACGAGCTGTTGAAAAAGGAAAAAGAACAATTGGACACTCTCGCAAAAGACGCCAATGAAATAGAGCTTTTAGCTATACAGACTACTCAAAGAGAACTTCTCAGTAATAACATTTTCGATGTAAATGACCCCAACAGCTTACCCGGCCTGATCTTCCTTCAATTCGGTCAGAAATTCACGGGCGGGATCGATAAAATGATTGCCGATGACAAAGCCGGCGATTGCCCCACAGAAGCCGAACTGAACAGGGAGATTGATAAATCAGGGGTAAAAAACCGCGGGCTGGGAATGGACGGAATGTACGATTCCAGGAACATGATGACTACCAGGCCCGGCGGTCCGTCGAGAGGTCCCTCACGCGGAGGCTTAAGTCTTCAGCGAGGAATGAGGGTAATGAGTGATCTGGAAATAGTAGTCATTAAACAGCTTTGTAAAAAAAGAGCTGAAGATATTTCTTTCTACGTTACACCAACACAGTTGAGCGGGTACCTATACTGGAAGGAATATGAATTCAACGTCCAAAAGACACAGGCCGTCGAAGACTGCTGGTATTATCAACTGGCTTACTGGGTGATTGAAGATGTTTTTGACACCATTGTTTCCATGAATTCCGGTCACGAAAATACTCTGAGCTCGCCGGTAAAACGGCTTTTACGCCTCGGTTTTTCAATAGATACCGGTTACTCTTTCATGAGAAGAAGCGGCTCAGGCAGGAATGCAAGCGGAAATAAAACCAATGAGAATGACGACAGACCTGTATATGTTATTTCTTCCAATAAAAAATCGATGCTCTCGGAACCCTGCACAGGCAGATACAGCGACGATGATATTGATGTAATACACTTTAATGTTGTATGTATAGTGAGCACTAAAGACATTATGTCGTTCATGAAGGAGTTGTGCAGCGTCAAGGAACATCAGTACATCGACAAATCGGGTCAAACGCACACCTATAAACACAATCAAATCACGATTATCGAGAGTAAATTTTACTCGGTCGATAAAGAAGACGCAGACAATGAATATTACGTTTACGGTGACGACGGTGTCGTTGAACTGGATTTAGTCTGTGAATATATCTTCAAAAAGAAAGGCTATGAGGACTTAAAACCGGAATCGGTTAAGGCAACGCTGCTCGGAGAAGAAGAGAAATAATCGGCCGGTTAAACAGACCGGCACAAATAAGATGTAGAAACGGGAAACAAGAAATGTTAAAAAAAATTGGACGATTTTTCGAAGAACACATCGAGAAGATAATTTTAATTATTGTGGGATTATTATGTGTCCTGCTCTTTTTTTGGCGCGTCCTGCTCAGTCCCAATACGGTCACAATTACGAACCCCGAGGGGAAGACGGAAGAAATAAATCCCAGTGCCATTGATGAGCGTGTCTGGCAGAGTGCTTTGTCATTGAGCCAGACAAAAAACAGTTCCGCCACTGATTTCAATTCATACAAACCTAAAATTAATGATTTCATTGCCGTTCTCGATTCCCCGATAGGAGACATCGATTCTCATCTGTCGATTCCGAATCCTGAAATTGCCACACCCAGGAAGGTGGCCCGCGGAATATACAACGTTCCTGACAGCATCGGTCAGGTCACTGCGGTCGAAGCCGAGCATATAAGGGCCGCCGCTTATTTACCCACCGAACCGGTCACAGAACAGAAATCTTATGACCAGGTCGGACACGAACCCAACGATATCGACTTTGTAACGGTCGAAGGTAAATTCGATATAGCGTCTTTATATAATCAATTCCATATAACCTTTAGGGATCAGGTAGAGGAACAATATGCCGACCCATGCCTGGCCAAACCGATATTCGCCTCGGTAAACCTGCAAAGGCGGGAGCTTATGAACGACGGGACATGGAGCAACTGGCAGAATGTTCCGCGAAGCAAGATCGAACAATATAAAAGCCTGTTCGATAACATACAAAATGAAACGAGTTTACCCCCTGGAGGTTTAGAAGTGCAGAAGCTCCAATTCGATAATAAGCTGGTACAATTAGATTTATTACAACCTCAGGTCTATCAAATCGCCTCGGCCAAAGAGGAATGGTTTCCTCCCTCATTACACGACGAATACAAGGTAGCCATAAAAAAAGAAATAAGCCAGGAAAGAAAAGAACAAAGAGAGACGGAAAGGCAGGAGCGTACAAGAGACTCAGCAGATCGCCGCGGAACAAGAGCAACCGGTGGAAGACTCGGCGGGGGTACATACGATGGTGGTATGGGCGCAGATACGGGTGGTCGCGGTGCGAGAGGCAGAGCAGGTGTAGGCCGTCGCGGCGGCACAGGCAGAGGAGGGGACGCAGGTTTTTACGATGGGAGAGCTACAGGACGTGGTGGCGCGAGGGGAAGAGGCGATGCCGCCAATATGGAAATGGATCGTTACATGCTGGATGGATTAAATGCTACTCAAACCTCCCCTATTAACGATATCTATCGGGATTTCTATAAAATCAAACTCAACTGGAACACAGACTTGTCAAAGATGCGAGACCCTTTGGTGTTCTGGGCGATTGACGACACGGTCGAGCCGAAAAAAAGCTATCAATACAAAGTTCGTTTGGGTGTTTTTAATCCGGTGGCGGAAGAAGGAAAAGACAATGCTATCATATGGAGCGATTTTTCCCCGCCAACCAATATTATCAACATTCCTGCAAGGTTGTATTTCTATGTAAAAAATATGCAAGAGACTGCGAAAACGGTCACAATAACAGTATGCAAATATGTTTTAGGCTATTGGCGTGTGGAAGATTTCAGAGGAATAGGTCCCGGAGAAGCAATCGGAGGGATCAAAGAATATGAACCTGAAGAACCTGAAGAGCAACCATTCTTTGCAGGCGGCGAGGGACGCCTCGGAGTTGCCGGGGTACCCATACCTCAGCAGCCGGCGGAGGAAGCTGAAATAATCAATTTCGACACAGGGGCGGTCGTAGTAGATGTCGTTGCTACGAACAACTGGCTTGTATCCAATGACAGAAACCTGAGTGTAACGCCATATTATGATATGCTTTACAGTTATGACGATACCGATATCAAACACATGCCGACCAGTCTGAGCAACCTGCCGGAACGTTTGAGAGCGGAAATTCATACGGCACAAAGTTTATCCACGAATAAACCGGAACCCTTCAAAACGTTCGGTTCGAGCAGAACATCTCAACGAGCAACGGGAACAGATGGAATGAGAGGGGGGGAATACGATAACATGATGATGTATCAGGAAATGATGGGCGGCCGATGATAACCGGTTCAAAATCAAAAAAACAATCCATTTTATCTTCCTGTTATTTATGATACAGGGCTTTTGTGTCTGATATTCATATAAATTTTCCTCTTGCAATTCCAATGTTCCATATTATAAGCTGCTTTATATATAGTTTTGGATAAAAACATATAATCGATTCGAAACGGATCATAATAACAGGGAGTGTAAATTATGGCTTATACATTACAAACA
>CAYVXS010000219.1:0-5689 GCA_964454885.1 uncultured Pirellulales bacterium | reverse complement strand
AACAATGGCGTGTCTCGGCCGAGGTCAGAAATCGCGTCATAGAATCGTTTCCGAGTCTTGCAATCGTCGATAAAAAAAACATGATCAAAACGCTTATCGTTGTCGGTTTAATGCTGATAGCATTCTTCCTCCACTCTTTTACCGATCTCGAACCCGGAGTCGTCGCCCTCGGCGGCAGCATGGTCCTTATGATTCTGTGCAAAACAAAAGTTGACAACGCCCTGCTGAAAGTCGAATGGGGCGTTATCTTTTTCTTCATAGGCCTCTTTATGATGATTGCCGGCCTTGAGCAAAACGGCATTTTGTTGATGCTGGCAAAAGGCATGTTTCGTCTCGGTGGAAAGAACCTGCTGCTGATGTGTATTGTAGTTCTGTGGGGAAGCGCGATTTTTTCTGCCATACTCGACAATATCCCCTTCGTTATAACTATGGTACCGATGATAAAATACTTAATACCATCCATAGCCGCCGCTTCCGGAATTACAGATCCGGCCGTCATTGAGACTACCATCGCCCAGCCTATGTGGTGGTCGCTCGCTCTTGGAGCCTGCCTTGGAGGAAACGGCACGTTAATAGGCGCCTCCGCCAATGTCGTCATGGCGCGGATATGTGAAAAAAACAAATATCCTGTCAAATTTACGCACTTCAGCCGCTATGGTATTTTATTTCTGCTCCAGTCTATGATTATTTGCACAATTTATATCTGGCTGAGATACTTTTAGCCAAAAAACAAAACAATCTTTTCCGGCAGGAATTTAACGCGCCCGGCAGGACTCAAACCTGCAATTAATCTGCATAGAAAATCATATATATCAACAAAATCTGCGTAATTCGGCATTCGAAACAATTCTACTAACGGAGAATAGACCAGTGGTAATCGACAGGAAGGTTCGAATCTGTTAAAATTGTCCGGTTATGAGCAAGGACTTAAAAGATAAAACGCTGGAAGAGCTTGAGCAGCTGGTTACAGAGCTTGGGCAGAAGAAATATTTAGCCGAATATATCTTCGGCTTTATCCACGTCGAGAACGTCACGGAGATTTCACAAATCACGCCTTTGAGCAAGGCCTTCCGGCAGGAACTTACCGGGCAGGGCTACTATATATCCGGCCTTGTTATCGCGAGAAAGCTCGAAGATAAAGACGGGACGGCCAAGTACCTGTTCACACTCGAAGACGGCAACCAGATCGAGACCGTCCTTTTGCCCGAGGGCAGGAGAAGGACGGTTTGCATTTCGACCCAGGTCGGCTGCAACCTGGACTGTCTGTTCTGCGCTACGGGAAAGCTTGGATTCCAACGGAACCTTTCCGCCGGTGAAATTGTTGACCAGGTCGAAACGGTCGAGGCCGACTCAGGCAAAATCACGAACGTCGTTTATATGGGCATGGGTGAGCCGCTGCTGAATTACGATGCGGTGATAAAATCGATACGCATATTGAACCACGAAAAAGGCAAGAACATCGGCATCCGGCATATTACAGTCAGCACGTGCGGCATCGTCCCGGGAATTAAAAAATTAGCGAGGGAAGATATCCAGCCCCGGTTGGCGGTCTCGCTCAATGCCCCGGTCGATGAGCTGCGGACGCAGTTGATGCCGATTAATGCGAAATATCCGTTAGCCGAGCTTTTCAAAGCAATACGGGAGTATCAGCATGTCACCCACAGGCGGGTGACATTCGAGTACGTGATGATAAAAGGCAAAAACGATTCGGCCGAACACGCCAAAACACTGCTCAAGCTGTTGCGAGGGGTGATGTGCCACGTCAATCTTATCGAGCATAATCCCCATCCGGGATGCGACTTTGCAGGCAGCGGCGGCGAACGCATGAAGGATTTTGCGACCGTGCTGGAAAACGTCGGTATTGAGACGACGATGCGTTTTAAGATGGGCCGGGGGATAAAAGCAGCCTGCGGCCAGTTAGGTGCGGACAATATTTGAAAGTAAAAAGTAAAAAGGAAAAAGTAAAAAAGCAAAATTAATGAAACAACATGTTTCCATAATTACTGTCGGTTTGTCACCTGCCTGGGACATCACCTGCCGGGGGGAAAATCTTGACTGGGGCCAGCATAAGAATATCGACGAGCAGACGATTGTCCCGGCCGGTAAGGCCCTGAACGTTTCCAGAGCTTTGGCATGGATGGGCCAAAAAAATATCGCAGCGGGTCTGTGGGGCAACGGAGATTTCCGGCAAATGCAACTGGCAGTAAAATCCTTATGGCCGGCAATCGAAGTAAAAATGACAACCACCGCCGGAAATACGAGACGGAATGTCACCGTTGTCGATACGGCGAAAAATAAAGAGATGCATCTGCGGTGTAAAAGCGAATTGGCTTGCCCAGGCTCGCTGAAAAAACTCAAAGTGGATTTACAGAAAATAGTCCATAAAAACAGCATCTGCGTCTTTTCCGGTGCGATGCCGGAAGATAATCTTTTGGATGATGTCATAGGGATTATTAAAAGTTGCGGAAAGACCGGGGCGAAAATCGTGCTGGATACTTCCGGGCCGGCCTTGAGGGAGATTATCCGGACCGGCGAGATTTGGCTGATAAAGCCAAATGTCCGGGAGCTGAGAGAGCTGATGGGTAAACAAATCGGGGACAATCCCACCTCTCTGACTCGTGCCGGACGGGAGATGCTGGATAAAGTGGAGATTGTCCTGATAAGCCGGGGCAAAAATGGGGCCGTCGCCGTTACAAAAAAGGGCACGTGGCACGGCAAATGCGTTAATCGCAAAAAAGCATTATCGACGGTCGGCTGCGGCGATTTTTTGTTGGCCGGTTTCTTAAAAGGCCTGATTGAAACAAACAATGCAGCTTCTGCGCTAAAAACTGCGATAAAAGCGGCTACAGCAAAAGCCAGGAGCCAGGTGGAAAATGAGCCATGGCCGGTAGTTTTGGAACAGATTGACGTCGAGATTTGTCAGACAAGACAGACGAACAATACATTTTTATAAAAATTGTGTTGATTCGGGCATTTTCGCTGATATAATCCTGTTTTTAACGCTCTGTCGCACGGGGTGGTTGAAAAATCGATGGACGAAACGACGACGGACGATGGATGAAACGTCTCTCGTGCCTCGTCAGTCGGTTTCGGGGTCAGCAGTTATCACGGCTTGGCTGACTCAAGCCTCCGGCGGAGCCAAATCGGGCCTTGTGGCTTCCGTGACAGATTTGAAAAATAAAAGATTAAATTGCAAAAAGAAAAATTGTGGAATCGCCGTGATTCGGCGATGACTTCTTTAATTTTAACTTTTTATCTTTGATTTTTAAGTTTTTTAGTACCCGATGGTGTAATTGGTAACACATGGGCTTTTGGTGCCCATATTCCAGGTTCGAGTCCTGGTCGGGTAGTTTTGAAAGTAAAAAGGTAAAGGTAAAAGTCAAAAGTAAAAAACGAATGGCAGAACGAGTAGCAATAATATTGGCGGCAGGAGTCAGCAGCCGGATGAACACCCAGATGGCGAAGGTGTTGCACGAGGTATGCGGCCGGCCGATGCTGGCCTACGTTCTCGATGCCTGCCGTGAGGTTGGGATGCAGAAAATATATGTCGTGGTGGGATTTTCCTCCGGGCAGGTCAGGGAATGTTTTTCCGACTATGAGAATATTGTCTGGGTCGAGCAGGACAAGCAATTAGGCACAGGGCACGCGGTTTTATGCTGCAGGGAACATCTGAAGGATTTCCAGGGGGAAACGTTAGTTCTCTGCGGGGACGGACCGCTGATTCGCACCCAGACATTGAAGTCCCTGATAGAAAGTCACGAGGCGGGGCAATCCGCGGCGACATTAGCCACGGCGATTCTCGAAAATCCCGCCGGCTACGGGCGTATAGTTCGCGACAAGTACAATAATATCCAGGGGATTGTCGAGGACAGCGACTGTACGCCGGAACAGTTGGCTATAAAAGAAATTAATCCGAGCTATTATCTTTTCGATAACCAGGTTCTTTTCGAAGCACTCGAAAATATAAAACCGAACAACGTCAAGGAGGAGTATTACCTGACGGATGCTGTTTCCGGCATCATTTCCACAGGCCATAAAGTCACGGCTGTTACGGCGGTCCGGCCGGAAGAGGCTATGGGTGTCAACAGCAGGGCCCAGTTGAGTGAAGCAAGCAAAATTATGCAGCGCAGGATTCAGCAGCAGCTAATGGACAACGGCGTAACAATAGTCGATCCCGATAATACATGGATAGACGCCAGGGCTAAAATCGGGCAGGATACGATAATCGAGCCGTTTACGTATATCCATGGTGAGGTGACGATCGGCCGGGGCTGCCGGATAGGACCGTTTGCTTATGTAAGGAACGGCACAGTCCTGGAAAACGACGTGGTCCTGGGAGTTTATACCGAAGTCAAGAACTCGACCTTAGCCGACGGGGTCCGGGCGCGGCACCACAGCTATATCGGCGATGCCGCAGTGGGGCGAAATGTCAACTTCGGCGCCGGTTCGATAACAGCCAACTTCGACGGCGAAAAAATAAACCGGACGGATATCGGCGATGGCTGTTATATCGGTTCCGGCTCGGTACTGATTGCGCCGCTTGAGCTGAAAGACGGCTCACATGTCAGTGCAGGAACAGTTGTTTCACAGGAAAGTGTCAACGAATTGGGCGGAAAGGTCAACAATGATGTTTCTCAACGATAACCTGAAGATATTCTCCGGCAGCAGTAATCCTGACTTAGCCAACGAAGTCTGTAAGTATTTGGGAATTCCGTTAGGCGGCTCCAAGATAGATACGTTCCCGGATGGAGAGAAAGTTATCAGGATCGAGGACGACGTTCGCGGCAGGGACTGCTTTGTCATCCAGTCAACCTGCAATCCTGTTGACGTGCATTTGATGGAGCTTTTAATTTACCTCGACTGCCTGCGAAGGGCCAGCGCCATGCGAATTACGGCGGTGATTCCTTATTTCGGTTATGCCCGGCAGGACAGAAAAGACGAGGGGCGAGTTCCCATCACTGCAAAACTTGTAGCGAATCTTATTACGACCGCCGGGGCCAACAGGGTGCTGGCAATAGACCTTCATGCACACCAGCTACAGGGATTCTTCGATATCCCGGTCGATCATCTAACCGGTGAGCTTGTATTGGGCAAGTATTTCCGGGACCAAAAAATCGACAACCTGACCGTGGTCTCACCGGACGTCGGCAATATGAAGATTGCATCAAGGTACGCATCTTATCTCGGAGGCGATCTTGCAATCGTGCATAAACGGCGCGTCAACAGCAACCAGGTCGAAGCCAAGGTGCTTATAGGCGAGGTCAAAGGAAGAAATATCCTGATGTGTGACGACATTATCGCCACGGCCGGTACCGTATGCACCGCAGCCAGCTTAGTTAAAGAACGGGGAGCAGGGACAATATTAGCCGGTGCTACACACGGCGTTCTCGCCCCCCAGGCATACAAACGGCTGGCCCAGGCTCCAATCGACGAAGTAATAGTCACGGATACAATACCATTAAACAAGGAAGCTAATAAAAAGATCGGCAAAGTCAAAGTTCTAAGCGTATCGGCCATGTTGGGCGAGGCGATAAAAAGAATTCACAGGAACGAATCGGTAAGTAACTTATTTAATAATATTTAACCAGGATACGAAATATGGCAAAAGTATTGGTTCTAAAAGCTGAAATACGAGAGCAGACCGGCACAAAAGCCGTCCATAAAGTGCGTAAGCAGGGAAAAATACCCG
>CAYVXS010000218.1:0-5752 GCA_964454885.1 uncultured Pirellulales bacterium | reverse complement strand
GCGGAAGATTTCATCGAGCATAGCACACTGGAGGAAGCTATAGTGAAACCCAGGAACAAGCTGCCACAGTCGCCCATAAAAATCTTGGCCGGATTAAAGTTGAAAAACAAAAAGCCGCACAAGCTGCCGAGCAGGGCAAGCATTATTACCGCCATAATGACATTGCTGCTGTAAATGGCAAAAACCACTATCACACCACAGGCGATAGCAGAAATTCCTGCAGCCAGCCCATCCAGTCCGTCGCTGAGATTTACAGCATTCGTAATGCCGACAATCCAGAGTATCGTCAGCGGATAACTCAATAATCCCAATTGTAGTGTAAGTTGTTCAGTGACTTTAATCGAGGATATTCGCACGGTCATAAAACACAATACAGCGGCAGCTAATAATTCGGCCAAAAATTTGAACTTGGCAGGCAATCCCTTCAGATCATCCACCAGACCGACCAGAAATATAAATGTTGCAGAGCAGAACAGACTTATTAATTGCAGTTGCATATTTCTAAAGGCCTGACCAACTGAATTATTCAGGAATAAGACCATAACTATTAGAATCATTGCCGAGAGGAAAATCGCCACCCCCCCGATCCGCGGGACAGGCCGGGTATGGACCGTACGGACACCGGGACGATCGACGGCCTTGATTCGATGGGCGAGTTTAATCACAATCGGCGTAATAATTATCGCAAGAAAAGCAGAACCGAGATAAACACATAAAAAGGTATACATATTTAGATTTCAGCTTTAAATATTCAAAATTCAATTACTGTTAAATCGGGTCCAGAATATCCGCATCTATTTCCACTATGGCCCCCTGACCGAGAATACTCACTTCAAGAACCATGCGGGCTTTCATATTATATTTACTAATAACAACACCCTCGATACCCATCATCGGACCGGAATTAATCCTGCAAAGACTGCCAACCGGAAGATCGGGATAATTGTCTATAACAGCATGGCTCAAAAGAGCTTTTTCAATACTGACAAGTTCTTTTATTAAACTGTCCTGATCAATAACTTCTATCGTATGACATAAGCGATTGGTTGTCATTGCGGTATAGCGGTCCATCTCCGTACCGCAGAAAAAAACGTACGAAGTAAACAACGGCGACATAATCCGCCGTTTGCGACCACCCGAAAAGATAACTTTTTCGCGCATAGGCAAAAAATATCCTATACCGTGGCTTAATAGATCCCTGGCAAAAGCTTTCTCGAAACGCGCCTTCGTATATGCGACTCTCCAGGTACCTTTTAGCTCTGATAAAGACCGGACGTCGGGAGTTAAAATTGCGGGATTTTCGGATAGTTTCAGCATTTCTGGTTACTCTTCGTTATATTTTGGATGCGCGCACTCCGTTCTTGACAGTGCACCGAAAATAATTTCTATTCCTGTCAGCCTTCTTCAATAACATTTTACGAAAACCTGCTTGAAAGCTAACTTTTGTTCCTATCAAATTACATCAGGGAATTTGGCTACCAGCATTTGCAGAATCCGGCAGCACAGACAGTTCCTCAATCAGCGTCTCAGCCGCCTTAAATTGCGGACTGAGTCTCAAACATATTCGCGCCTCATGGATAGCCTCCGGTATCCTGTCAGTTTCTGCATACAGTTTTGCCAATGCATACCGCCACCGGACCTGGCCATATTCCAAATACAAAGCACGGCGGTAATGTTCTATTGCCGCTTCATTATCATGTTCTTTCCTAAAAACATTCGCTAAGGAAGCAAGCGCCGAAGCGGTGACGTCAGGTCCGGAGCACTTTTTTCTCAGTAACTCGACGATTTGTGCCCGTGCCTGCTCGACTATTTGTGCATGCTCCCGGGTATCTGTGATGGCGTTGGCCACATAACTTAAACGGCCTATATCTTCTCCTGCCAGAGCCACAGCCAGATCGGGCCTGTTTATATGATTAATATATATATCAGCGACACTTTGAAAAAATCTCCCGTCAAGCTCAACAGCCCTGCTGAACTTATCGAACGAAGCATCTATTTTCTGCTCTTCGACATCAAGAAGACCGGCCACAAAACAGGCTGTGGGATCACATGGTGCGAGTTGAAAACCCTTCCTGATATATTCCGCACCTTTGGGATTATTTAGCGTAAATCTTTCAAGCTGGCCGACAACACAATAAGTCGCCCCGTAAGTCGGACAGAGCAAACGCGCTTTATGAAGCTCATCGACGATGCGGTGGACAAATTCCAATGCCTGCTCCGGGATAATAACCTCACCGGTATTGGGATCAACAGTACGGCTCATAGATTCCCAGCGATATACGTTTAACCAGTGTCGGTATTTGACATTGTCCGGCTGGTAGTCGGCGGCAGCGGCGGCGCTGGATATCAAAGACGCATATTTTTCATTGTTTGCCTGCCAATTTTCTTCCATCAAACCTTGTTCGATGGTTAGTGCCTTTTTCCAATGTGCTTCGGCAAGACGAGTGTTATTTGCCCCAAACAAAGCCCATAAAAATATCCCGGCAACACATATCAACAATGCAATACGCACATATCGGGAACCCGGAAACGGCTCGGCTGTTTTTGCTGTTGAATTACTTTCGGATCCCATGCGGGTTAAAATCAGCAGGAGTGCACAAAATATTGCTGAAAGGAATGCATTGGACGGAAGGTGCTGACCGAAATCACTTAAGCTATGGATCAATATCGCCAGAAGACCGAATCCAAGACCGTACGCGGCTGAACAAACCGGTAAAAACGAATTCCTAATGTTACGAATATAATAAATACACACAAAAATCGCAAAAATCACTAACGATGCCAAGCCCATCAAGCCGGTTTCTTCCACAGCCTGGGCATACTCATTTTCAGCATACGCGGCAAGACGTGCAACTGTAGAGCGGTCGAACATCGGATAGACAACTTCATGGGTGCCAAGACCCGTCCCGAAAACGGGGAATTTTGTCCAGGCCAGTGATATATCTTTCAATATCTGCCAACGTCCCGACTGGGCCTGACGTAAGTCCCTCAGGCTCGCTAACCGATCATAAACTGCATCAAAACCCACATAGAGAACACATATAAATGCACCAAGCGCTACCAGGGCCATTATCCAGCCACGGCCTTTCAAAGACTGCCGTGAGCTAAGAACTAATGTAACAAAGCCTGCCGCGACAAGCATACTGACCATGCCGCCGCGTGTCAGTGACACGAAAATCGTGGCTGCTCCAAGAATTATCATTGCTAAAAGCAACCATGTCGGTTTAGCTTCAGGAGAACCGAGATATTCGAAGACTACCGCCGCCGTGACTTTCTTTCTTTTAAAAGCCTCGTGGATTCTCACAAAAATAAGACCAAGGGCCGCTCCGATACATAAATTCATAAACTGCCCATAGTGGCTGTGATTAACAAATGTCCCCGAGAAAGCCGGGTCGCTGCCGGTGGGTATTTTCCAATAAATTCGCCCATTCCCCAGGAGGTCCTGAGCGAGAGCCAGCAATGCGATTGAGCCGCCGATAATTGCAATAGCAGCCAAAAGCCGTTTAATCTGAACCGGTCGGCGATAAATATTTACAACGACAAAAAAGACCGCCGCCACGGAAAGTACCAATCGCAGGTCATGTTTTGTTGCATTCGGATAAAAACTCAGGGTCATATATTTCAGCAAGATCTCCGAATTCGGCAAATCGCCTAAAAGCTCTTTCTTTGTTGCGGCCGTGTTTTGAGAAACGGTGCTCACAAAACTCTCCGGCAGGGGAATAATCTGAAATACTCCTACAATAACGAACAGTGCTACCGGAATATACACCCATGACCAGACGATACGTGTATGCTCTTCAAAGATAAGCTTGAGTAAAAAACATACGGTAATTGCAGCCGCAAGAGTTACAACAATCTCCTCGCTCCATGCTTCAACAGCACCGAATGCAAGAGGCATGAATGCCAAAAGCAATATCAACAACCCTTCAATCACCCTATCGAATTTATCTTCCGCAGCCTCATAGACATCAAAATAAATTCCCTTTTCCTTCATAACCTCGCCTCCTGTTTTTCGAATATCGAGTCGGACAATATGTCCATAGCTTTAATCACTTTCAACGGATTATAGATACAGACCTGATTAGCAAGGTCTTTACCGAGTTTAGTGGTTATAAGCTCATAGGCCGCCCTCATCTCAGGCCTGCGGGAATTTACATCATGGGAGTCTGTTGCCACAAGTCTTGCTCGTCCGGAAGCCAATAAATTCCACGCCGCTCTTTCGGCATCGACACCGAAACCTCCCCACAAACTGGACGCGGTTATTTGCAGACTTGCGAAGTGCTTAAACCACCTTGTCAAAATTTTCGGCTCTTTTGCTAAAGCGGTGATTCTTTCGGCATGAGATATAATGGGCCGTACACCCATAGATGCAAGCTCCCGAAGCATCGGCTCAATATCTATAAATACCTGGTGTGGAAGCTCAAGAAGGATGTACATGCCACCATCGGCAAGCGTCAAAATTTTGTCGGCTTCCAAAAGCCGGCAAATCCTTTCATCCACACGAACCTCCCCACCGGGAACAACTTTAATCGGAACGTTCTGGTTCTTAAGAATCTGGTTCAGCTCGATTACGGCGTCTCTGACGTTCTGTGCTTCGTTGAGACCTTCATAACGGCCGAGCTGATGTGGTGTCGCCGCCACAACGGCGATATTCTCATCGGCGAGTGCTTTGCACAGCACCACCGACTCGGATATGGTCGAAGGGCCGTCATCAAAGCCGGCAAGACAGTGACAGTGAATGTCAACAAACTTTTCACGTCGCTGTCCTTTTTTACGGTTTTTACCGGCATTCATCATATTATCGTTAAAAGTATCTATCATTCGCTTTTACAATATTTTTCAATAATTCCAAACATACAGATTCATAACATAATTATCCAACCACTACAGGTTTTCGTACCGTGTCTCTTTTCTGGTTGATTTCACTTCCATAGTAACTACCATAGTTGCCGTAGCTTCCGTAATATCCGTAACGGCTTTTCCTCGGGACATCGTTAACAACCACACCGAGCATATGCGCACCGACGCTTAATAATCCGTCACGGGCCTGCTGGCTAATCTTTCTCGTTGATTTTTCAGCCCTTAAAACCAAAAGTGTTATATCACATATAGCAGCGATTATTTGAGCATCAGTTACAGGGATTACCGGTGGAGAATCGATAATGATACGATCATACGTATTCTCGAGATGCTTAAGAAGTTTTGCAAAACTGCTGCTGTTGAGTATTTCGGATGGATTGGGCACTTCCGGCCCGCGTGTTAGAATATCCAATCCGTTTATTTCGGTAGAATGGATTGCTTCCCGTAAATTGGTCGCCCCAGCCATCACACTACTTAGTCCTATGTGCTCATGGTTGATTCTAAAGACATTGTGCTGCATCGGTTTTCGGAAATCGGCGTCGAGAATCAGCGTCTTCTGTCCCGCCTGGGCCATTGCAATGGCAAGATTGCTTACCAGGGTCGTCTTGCCGTCGGAAGGCGCAGGAGAAGTTACAAGTATCGTTTTCGCCTCACCCTTCGGTGCGCCGAAAAACACGGCCGTTCGTATTGTGCGATAGGCTTCCGCCCAGGACGATTTGGAATCGAGATACACTTTTCGACCCCGCTCTGCTACATCTTCCCGCCTGGACATTGAGGGAACAACACCAAGAACCGGGACACCAAGAACGGTGGAAATTTCTTCCGCCGAATGAAGCTTTTGGTCCATCCAGTCGCGAAGCAGTGCCAGGCCTCCACCCAGCATAAGACCCAA
>CAYVXS010000217.1:0-5757 GCA_964454885.1 uncultured Pirellulales bacterium | reverse complement strand
ATAAGCGGATCTACGCCTTTATTCTGGGTATGGTGCCAAATTACCAGGATGCAGAGGATTTGTTTCAAGAGACGATTTTAGTGATGTGGTCGAAATTTGACCAGTTTCAGCAGGGTACCAGCTTTGCCTCATGGGGCGCTACTGTGGCTAAATATCAGATACTCAATGCCCGCCGTAAGAAGACCATTAAGAATTTGCAGTTCAATCCGGATATTCAGAAACTGATCATGGAAAAGTCAGAATCGTTCTATGAACAGGTCGATGCCCGTATGCAGGCCCTGCGACACTGTATTGGCAAGTTGAATAGCAGAGACTACGAATTAGTTCAGATGCGTTATGAAAAAGAGCAGGACGTGAAAGAAATTGCTAAACGCCTGGGACGATCCATGCAGAGCGTCTATAAGCGGTTGGCCCGCATCCACGATGCTTTACTGCACTGTGTACGCAGGACCCTGGGAATGGAGGAACTGGCATGAATAGCCCACACGAGATACCTGTGGAATTCGCTGAATGGATTGTGCGTTCCCTCGACGGCAGGATCACGCATGAGGAATTTGCCCAGCTTGAGCATGAACTGGCTACGAACGAGATTGCCTTACCGTATTACCTCGAGTTCGTGACACTTTCCGCCGGACTCATCGAGCGTGTTGGTGTTTTGCCTAAATCCTTAGAGGGCATTTCCGACTTAAAACCGGAAGAATTCTTGACAGACCTGCTCACAACGGCATCAAAAACAGAATCCGATCATAATTCTATTAGATTTAAATCTGAAATATCGGAAGATGAAAAGACACGACTGATAGAACAATATGCCCAGGCGAGGTTAGATGCCTTTCTTTTAGAGGAACACGAAGCGCAGCAGCGTACATCTTATTATAGACCTCTATGGAACTTCATTGATGTCGTCCATATCGTTAGGGATGCCTCTGTACGTGTGACCAGAGCAGGCATGAAGATAACCAAGAAAATAGCGGTTTGCATGATACTGCTTTTAGTACTGTTAATCGTGTTCGTTATGGTAAAGGGCGATCCCAAGGTGGCAACAGTTAAGGAAACTGTCGAGGCGCGATGGGCAAATCCTGTGGAGGTTGGTATCGGACTCAAACCACAACAACTGCAACTACAAGAGGGATATGCCAGAATTCGGTTTAAAAAGGGAGCGGAAGTCATCGTTCAGGCCCCTGCAATATTTGAACTGCAAACCGGAAATCGACTGTTTCTCAAGAGTGGCTCAATGACGGCCATGGTTCCTGAGATGGCAAGAGGATTCAGGATCGATACATCTCAGTCATGCATTGTGGATTATGGCACGGAATTCGGTGTCTTAGTCGACAACGATCGTTGTGAGGAAGTTCATGTTTTCGCCGGACAAGTAGGGCTTGGCTTGAACACGCGTGATAATATGCAAGAGACGACTCTGCTGGGAGAAGGCCAGGCTGCCCTGGTCGATCGTGAGAATCGTATTACTCAGGTGCCGCTCGTTGATCGTCCGCGCTTGTTTACGCGCACACTATCACAAAGAAGAGAATACGCCTTGCCCGGTAAGCGACTGAGCCTCGTGGATATCGTCGGTGGGGGAAACGGACTGGGCACCGGCCATAACAACATATTCGTGGATCCCATAGAGGGCTACGTAGAGACACTCTATTGCAGTGGCAAAGGCAACCAGTATCACACACTCGCGGCCAATCCGTTTATTGACGGTCTTTTCATTCCGGATGGACGTACCCAACAGGTTGTCAGCTCCCAGGGGCATATCTTTTCAGATTGTCCGCAGACCAATGGAGAATGCCATGCCAATCTGAGCGTCACTCCTACGCCGGGCATTTGGGCCTGGGCCGTGAATTCGAGAACAGGCATTGTACGGTTTAACGGCCAAACTTATGGGGATCCCTCAAATCCTTTTTTAATGATGCACGCCAACCTCGGTGTTACGTTTGATTTAAATGCCATCCGAGCCTTATGCCCGGACATTAGAATAACCCATTTTGTCGCACAAACCGGCATTGCGGATTTTGAGGAACCCGCTTCGTGTAATGCAGATTTTTGGGTACTCGTGGATGGCCAGGTCCGTGAGTCTCGACTACATGTCACACTTAAGGGCGTCCTAAGTGACATGTCCGTTGAATTGACTCCTTCGGACCGTTTTCTGACGTTGATCACGACAGATGGAGGCGATATCGACCGGCTGGGAGACTATCAGCGGTCTTACAGGTGTGACTGGTGTGTATTTGTACAACCATCGTTGTTATTGAATACAGGAGAAGGCCCCCCGAAAAATATAACCGGTGAATAACATTCCGGATAAATTCATGGTACTTAACATAATCTAAAAATTCATTTTTCTGAAGGAGGTTAATTATGTGTAAGAAGTTGGTTTATTTTGTCTGCCTTAGTCTGCTGCTCGGTCTTTTTATAACAAATGCGGCATTCCCGCAGGACTCGAACCTTGTCGGCTGGTGGAAGTTCGATGAGACATCCGGTACTATCGTCCACGATTCGAGCGGCAATGGTTATAACGGCACCCTTCAAGGCAATCCCCAGTGGGTGACCGGCTACAAAGATGGCGCGCTCCGGTTAGATCCGTCCGATGGAGATGATTACGTTGAGCTGGACATCGGTGAGCTCATACCTACTCTGGATGAGTGTACCTTCGCTTTTTGGATTGACTATGCCGGTCGAACCGATCCAACTGACGGTCGTGGCTGGCAGCGGATTCTTGACTTCGGCACGAGCCAGGCAAACTACATTTATCTCTGTCCCAGTACGGGGGCAACTAATATGGCGATGCGTGTGGCCCTTGTGGCAAATAACGGCAGATGGGATGAGTTCGACGCAAGTATCGGTGCCCTGCCCACCGGCTGGCACCATGTAACTGTAACGGTGAGCGACAGTACATTAACTATGGCTTTATATGTCGATGGTGAGCTTGTCGGTTCAAAAACAAATTGCGTCAACAGTGTCGATGATATGGGGGAAACAACAAATAACTGGCTCGGTCAATCGGAATATCCGGATCCCTACTTAGACGCAGCTTTAGATGATTTCCGAATTTATAACCGTGTGTTCTCACAAAATGAAATAGGCAAAATAACTAATCCCGAAAAAGCCTCCGTCCCTGTACCGGATGACGGCAGTGTTATCAACCAGACAGATTTAATGCTTGAATGGGATTCGGGAATCTACGCAGCCCAGGTGAACGGCCATCATGTGTACTTCGGTGATAATTTCGACGAGGTGAACGACGGTATCGGTGATACCGACAAAGGCCTGACCAGCACTACGACATACTCACTGACAGGCCTTGTACAGGGTACGACCTATTATTGGCGGATTGATGAGACCGACGGAGTCAATACGTGGAAAGGCGATATATGGAGTTTCACCATTCAGCCCTATATAGCTTATAATCCAAGCCCATCCGATGGGGCCTCTTATATACGTCCGGACGTCGTTCTTTCCTGGAGCCCCGGCGTCGAAGCAACACGCCATGACATATATCTTGGCACCAGCTTTGAAGATGTTAACAACGCCACCAGAGCCAGTCACGCGGGAATGGAATTCAAGATGTTCTACAGCGGTGAGACATACGAACCGGCAATCCTCGAATTTGACACGACTTATTACTGGCGAATCGATGGTGTAAAAGGAGCAACTATATGGAAAGGTGACATCTGGAGCTTCACTACAATATTCGAGATGCCGGTTACCGATCCCAGTCTTGTAGGCTGGTGGAAGCTCGATGATCGCGAAGGCTCGACTACCATTGACTGGTCCGGCAATTACAATCACGGGACGCTGTTTAACGGCCCTGAGTGGATATATGGCCCTGTTGATAGTGCATTACAATTGGACGGCATTAATGATTATGTGGATTTGCCCATTGGTCAGCTCATCAGCACCTTAGATGAGTCCACTTTGACAATTTGGGTGAATTTCACCGATCCTAATGGTGGTGTAATGCGTTCCATTCTTAATTTCGGTACGGACACAACGAATTTTGCATACCTTAGCCCGCGCTACGAAACTACCGGTGCGATGCATGCGGCCATTACGATTGACGAAACACCTTATGATTTGGATTCAACCGCCGGAACACTTGCCACCGGCTGGCATCACGTGGCCATGATTTCAGAACCCGGCGCCCTGTCGCTCTACCTTGACAGCCAACCCGTTGGATCAATAGCATCCGAATATACTCTAAGCGACCTCGGTGTAACCACCCAGAACTGGATGGGCAAACCAGAGTGGCCCAATGATGCATATTTCAGCGGCTCTTTAGATGATTTCCGGATATATAACCGCGTGCTTACGCAGGATGAAATCGCAAACGTAGCGAGAGGTTACCCGTTACTTGCAGGCAATCCCGTACCGGTCAACGGATCAACCGCCGATATAGTCAGTGCGGCGACTCTTAGTTGGTCTCCCGGGGATAATGCAGTACAGCATGACGTATATTTCGGTACCGATTCGGACGCCGTGGAAAAAGCCGATATATCCACTGTGGATATTTATCGCGGCCGACAGGATGCCAACAGCTATACCCTGCCTGAAACCCTTGATTGGAACCAGACTTACTACTGGCGAATCGATGAGTACAATAACGACGGGACAATCGGCAAAGGCAAACTCTGGACCTTTATAATCAACGATTATATTATCGTAGAGGAATTTGAAGCCTATAATGATATTAATGCAGAATTAGAAGGTAGTAACAGGATATATATGACATGGTCGGACGGCTATGCCAATCCTAACGTCAACGGTTCGACTATAGGTTATCCTGCTCCTGATTTTGCCAACGGTGAGCACTTTGTCGAGACCAATATTGTTCATGGCGGTAATCAATCGGGTCCATTATTATACGACAACAGCACAGCAAGCTATTCTGAGGTTACAGTCAATCCGGGCGACCTTTCCGTGGGAAGTAATTGGACCGTAGGCGGTGTTCAGATTCTGACATTGTGGTTCTATGGCGACCCTAACAATGCGGTCACTGAACAGTTGTATGTGAAAATTAACAATACGAAGGTTCTATATGACGGTGACGCCGCCAACCTGGCGGCAGGCGAATGGATACAATGGGATATCGATTTATCCACCGTCAATGCCGATCTGACCAATGTCACGCTATTTGGTATAGGCCTGGATAAAACCGGCGCATCCGGCAACACAGGTATATTGTTTATCGACGATATCCGGCTGTATATGCCCAATATTGTAGAATAGTAAAAACGTTGATATATAATCCAATGTATGAAATCGACGGAGAAACCTGACACCGGAAATTTCAGAACACAGGATTGCAGATGTATAATTTGGGGGCCATATCGATTTTTTCGATACAGGCCCCTTTTTTTCGAACGTCTCATTAAGTAACTTGAATAATATCCGGTTATCCCGTAAATTGTATCAGGCCAAAAATAATTTGTGAACAAATATACCGAGGTTGCAAGCCAATTATAAAACAAGGATGTAAAGATGAAATATTCCGAAATCAAAAATAATAAGTACCTTTCATTGGTTTTTTCCGTCGTACTTTCGATCGTTCTTTCAGGTTTAACATCGTGTCAAAGCACGAAAATGCAGGCCGAGCCGGAGCTTCTTGACCTGCAAGGTGATCTGAGAGTGCATGACCCGGTCATCATGAGGCAAGACGATACGTACTATGTCTTTTGTACAGGTGGCGGCGGACGGCAAGGCGGAATCATCCCCATCCGCTGCTCGAAGGACCTGCATAACTGGACTCTCTGCGGC
>CAYVXS010000216.1:0-5771 GCA_964454885.1 uncultured Pirellulales bacterium | reverse complement strand
TTATGGCAATGCTGACAATTCTTAAGGCCCAGCCGTCCGGCTATAACCGCGACCTGCAGGAGGACAAGGTTCATATTTTTGCAGCCGCCGATACAATCGAAGCATCCTTGGATATGGCGTGCGCGATTATCTCGCATAGCAGATTCGATACTAAAAACATTTCGGCCGGACTGGATGAAGGATTTCTTGATGCCACCGCATTAGCCGAGTATCTGGTCGGCAGGGGGATTGCTTTTCGCCGGGCGCACGGCATTGTCGGCTCATTGGTCGCCGAATGTGAGAAGCAAAATAAAAAGCTAAGCGAGCTTTCTATAGACGAATTTCAAAAACAATCTGCTGCGATTGGAGAAGACGTCTATGAAAGTCTCGGAGCGGTAAATGTTGCAAAGAAATATGTCACCGAAGGTGCCGCCGGACCCAAACAGGCAAACAGGCAAATCGAATACTGGACCAAGCAGTTAGGGCAGCGATGAGCGCAACCGAAGATGAAATAACCGGATGGTTCGCACAACAGAGAAAATTGTCCCAGAAAGATTTTCCAATCGGTATAGGCGACGACATGGCGCAGATTCGCTTCGGCAGCGAATCTGTTTTTATCACTACGGATATTCTCTTGGATGGCGTTCATTTCAATCTGGAACAAGCTACTCTGAAACAAGTCGGATATAAAGCCGCGGCGGTCAGTCTCAGCGACTGTGCGGCTATGGCTACGATACCGGTTGCTGCGGTAGTGTCTGTCGCGCTGCCTAAAAGTTACGGGACAGAAGAGCTGAAAGAGCTGCATTCAGGTATTACTCAGGCAGGGGACAAATTCGGCTGCGCACTTATTGGTGGTGACATCACGTGCTGGAAAAACGAAAATCCATTTGCGATAAGTGTGGCGATGCTCAGCAGGCAGGCGGAAAACGAGCCTGTAAAAAGGACCGGCGCAAAACCAGGTGACATAATCTGTGTGACAGGCTCGCTCGGCGGCTCAGGATTCGGCAAACACCTGAAATTCGAGCCGAGAATCAAAGAAGCTTTAAAAATCGCCCAAATAGTAACTTTAAATTCAATGATCGATCTCAGCGACGGTCTCAGCAGCGATCTAAATCGAATCTGCAGGCAAAGCCGCGCCGGCGCTGAGATAGAAGCGGAAAAAATTCCCATTTCAGATGATGCCCTGAAAACAGATAATCCGCTCGATAGTGCCTTGAACGACGGCGAAGATTTCGAGCTTCTTTTCACTCTTTCACAAAGCGACTGTAAGAAATTATTCGATAAGTGGGACGATTCAACGCCAATTTATAAAATCGGTACTATAAATAATTCAGGGAAAATTCAAATACGGATGCAGGACGGCCGAATAATCGAGCTGGAGGCGAAGGGGTACGATCATTTTCGTTAGATTATGGGAGATAATGTCAATCTCATCACAAATTCACCGGAAGAAACCATAGAGCTCGGTCGAAAAATCGGCTCGAAGTTAAAAGGCGGTGAAATTATAGCAATAACAGGGCCTTTGGGCAGCGGCAAAACCCATCTTATAAAAGGAATCGCCACGGGAGCCGGAGCACAGGATAGCAGGAGTATCAACAGTCCTACATTTGTGATTGTTAACGAATATACCGGTCGATTGGATATTTATCATATCGATGCTTACAGACTGAACTCAACAGCCGAGTTCGAGATGCTGGGTTTCGATGATTTCTGTTACCCTCAGTCCGTCGTTTTAATAGAATGGGCCGATAAGATTGAATCCGCCCTGGGAGATACGGATTATATTCGCATAGCTCTCGAACATAGCGGGCAATCTTCCCGGACAATACATATAAAGAATACTCCCTTTCATATTAATTTGTAAAAATCATCCTGATAAATCGGTCGGTTAAGTACAGTATTCATCACATCTCCACCAATCTTTTTCCATTTATTATTTTACACTTCGATAATTTTGCATCTGTTTATTTATTTCCTATACTTTGTTTGGACATTCAGGAGGCTTTAGAGGAAAAAAGGAGGGAATGTTTTTCGGACGTATAAATATGAAATCATTTGTAAACAATATATTCGAGTCAATAATTGAAGTAGAGTTAAGCACATAATCGTAACAATTCATTATTTTCTGGAGGATTTAGGGTATAGAGATGAGCATAGACGTGATTAAGTCGGGTATCGATTGAGTCGATACTCAAATAGGTTGGAGAAAACTACACCGGATGTTGAGGATTTATCAATCACAATTTTTTCTAAAAAGGGGCAAAAAATGAAAGCTAAAAAAAGAGGTTTTACATTGGTGGAAATTCTAATCGTCGTGGTCATCCTGGGTATTCTGGCGGCAGTCGTTATACCTCAGTTTACCGAGGCCAGTACCGAAGCCAAAACTTCAAGTCTGTGCACGGATTTGCAGACCGTACGCTCACAAATCGAGCTGTATAAAGTCCAGCACAACGACAATAAGCCTGGTGTTGTTAATGGAACACATACTGCCGGTTTGGGATTCGAAGGTTCTTTAACCTTAGCATCGGATATTTATGGTGAGGCCGGCAATGACTATGGACCTTATATGCAGAAGTTCCCAACAAATCAATTTAATGATAATGATTCTGTTCGCATTGACGGTGCCGCTGCAGGCGCAAATACAGATGGCTGGAGATTTGATACAAATACTGGTGCATTCCAGGCAGATGATTCCGCCGCCCATGCGGCTCTTTAAGAAATTTAACAATACTGAATATGCTGCAAATATATTTAAGCAGATAGCTTTAACTTAAGTTTGTTAAATACGCGGTATCGAAAATCAGGCTGACCATGCCAAGGTGACTGCCAAAAGCTGGTCAGCCTTTTTGATGAAGGAAATAAAGGATAAATAATTACAGATTACCACCCTGTATGAAGAAGGGGGGGGGTAAAGAACGAAAGGATGAAAAATGAGAAAGGCAAGAGCTTTTACACTTGTTGAGATTCTCATAGTTGTAGTTTTGCTCGGTATCTTAGCAACAACGGTGATTTCAATGGCATCGGGCAGCGCTATATCGGCCAAAGAAAGTGCACTTGCTACTGATTTAAGTCTTCTAAGAAGGTTTGTTTTGATTTATAAGTGCCAGCATCTTGAGGTCGGTCCAGGCTACCCAAACGGCCAGACAAGCGCAGCACCAACCGAGCAGGCCTTTATCGATCAGGCAACATTATCGAGCAATAGCTCAGGACAAACCGCCGCAATAGGAACCGCCGGATTCGAACGTGGACCTTATATGCAGAAGATGCCTGTTAATCCTTTAAACGGTAAGAGTTCGGTCCAAATACTCGCCGACGGCCAAGATTTCCCGGCCGCCGCCGACGACAGTCACGGCTGGATTTGTAAGCCGGCGACAGCCGAGATACGGGCCGACTCGACAGGAGCGGATGACAGCGGCAAGCTTTACTATGAGTATTAACAAGAGAAAGAACCACAACATAAAACGCCGGGGCTTTACACTCGCCGAAGCAATGATGGCTGTGGTCGTATTAAGTATAGCGGCTGCGGGAGTGCTGCTTCCCTTTTCAAGCGGAGCGGCAGTTCGGGCCGAAGGAATGCACAGAACCTTATGTGCTAAGCTGGCGAGCGATTTAATCGAGCAGATTATAGTAAAGCCTTTCCACGATCCGGACGGTAGTATCTACGATTATAATCTCGGACCCGATGAGGGAGAAACAACTTTCGGAGAATTTGACAATCTTGATGACTTTAACGATTACTCCGAGCCACAGGGCCAGGTAAAGGACGCCGACGGAGCGGTATTTACGGATTCTAATTATGCTAACTTCAGCAGGAGCGTAAGTTGTGAATATGTTTATGTCCCCCAGGAAAGCAGGACAACCGCGCCTAAATTCATTTTGATTACGGTGCAGGTGCAATACAACGGCAAACAAATGGCAAGCATTAGCCGACTTATAAGCGAATAGAAGAAAAGATATTCGACATTCGAATTCGGCCTAAGTATGCAGAAAACAAAAAAATATACAAAAGGTTTTACATTAGTCGAACTGCTGATAGCTCTGGTTATTACAGCAATAGTCCTGACAGCGGTAGCGACCCTGGCTTTTGCTATGGGGACCGCCAATAAAGCAACGGACGATTTGAGCCTCAAGCAGGCGCAAGTGCGTTTTGCAACATTGCGAATTCAGGATTTAATCCGGCACAGCAAGCTTATATGTTTCGTCGGAAACGATGATATGGCGATTTGGCAGGTCGACAATAACAACGACGGGAAAATTAATATCGGTGAATTAGTTTATATCGAGGCGGGACCTAACCGGGATCACCTGCGGATTTGTGAATTTTCTTCTTCCGACGATACGGCAATAAACCTCGATTCCATAAGCTCATTCGCAAATAACTGGTGGTCTGTATATTGCGATGGCGCGGATTATACAGTAATTGTGCCTGAATGCAGTGATGTCCGGTTTAACTTTGACGTATTACCCCCACAGAGCAAATTTGTCAGTATTACTTTCAATATTGTCGAAAATAATATAGTTCGCCAGTGCCAGATCACAGGAAAAGTTCGCGGCCCGGCTATAAATCTGCTCAATGAGGACGATATTACAAGTGATGACGATTAAAAGAGGAAATACTAAATCCTAATATCGAAATCCTGAACAAATTCAAATGACAAAAATTCAAAATCTAAAATTATTAAATCATTTGGACATTTGTATTTTGATATTGTTTAGAATTTAGAATTTTGAGTTTAGAATTTTTTTCAAGGTTGAGGATATATTTCGGTAACATCATCGAATGAATCTAAAAAAAGGTAAAAATCATATTCGCGGTGCAGCGCTGCTTGTTGTGCTGTTCATCATTATGGTCATAACGGTCTTGTCGTTAGGCTTTCTGTCACAAAGTGACATCGAGTTAGCCTGTGGAGAAAATATGATACTCAAGACCCAGATGGATTATCTTGCCGAATCCGGCCTGGAGCACGCCAGGGGACTGATTCTCAACCCGCAGGATATTAGCTCCGAATACTGGACCGGCGCAACAGGACTGCAATTAATCGCCGGAAGTAACGATTATTATGACGTTGAAGTAACCCGGGATGACTCCGATACCAATGATTTGTGTAATTATATTATAGACTGCAATTCATACAGTTTTAAAAACGGAGAAAGAGTCGGGTTCAGCAGCATAAGAGCGATGCTGCGGCTTGACCCGTGTATCGCATTCTGGTCGGGGGCCGACACTGTATTCTCAAACGGGATCACAATCAACGGAGATGTCTTCTGTAGCGGTAAACTGACAAATACGGGTGCAATAGACGGAGATGTGTTTACCGGTACATATACAGGAAGCGGAAGCAAAACCGGCCAGACCAAATCGACCAGCGATTTATCTCTTTCGTGGCCATACATCACCACTGCATATTTTATCTCTAACTACGATACCGAATATATTATCTCCGGTAGTATTTCCAGTCAGTCATCCGGCTCTCTTGATCCCGTGCAGGTATGTTACCGCGACAGCGATTTAGAAATCGCCGGTAATGTTCAGATCAATGGTATGCTGCTGGTTGACGGTAATATGGTCGTATGCAACAACCGGAACACAATCACTGCGGCCAAAAACCTTCCCTCGTTATTAGTGACCGGTGATCTGAGAATAGAGGCCGGAAGTGAGCTGCAAATAAGCGGCCTGGCGGTCGTCGAAGGAAATTTGTATGTAAGCACCGGCTCGGCAGATGTCGATATATCAGGAGTGTTATTCATCCAGGGAACAATTATTGAAACAACTTCGGATTCGTCCGGCAACG
>CAYVXS010000215.1:0-5835 GCA_964454885.1 uncultured Pirellulales bacterium | reverse complement strand
TCCACTTGACCCAAACGTGTTTGTCACGAACTCCGTTGAGAAATTTGCCTTCTTTATCTCTAAGGAAGTAATTGACACCAAAGATGAGCGGCGGATTATCGATATCATTTGCAAATTCGACATTGTTCTGAATGTACTTACCGAAAGGAATCGAAAGGAAGTCCTGAATACTCATCAGGTTAATTTCAATCTTGCCCTCCTGGCCTATAATTGCAAATGTAGTTTCGGTTTCAAGTGAAGCTCCGTACGAAATTATTCCGTGTGCCCAGTCAAAACTTTGTTGAACCGGCACCGAAGCCTTGCTGTCGCGTCCCCCGTACATTATACCACCGAGCTCAACGCCGTTTGGATTGTTTAATTCAGGATCACAATTTTCCAGTGCTTTAAGAGTTACTGTATAACGAGCGTTTTTGTGAGCACATGGAACAGGGTTTCCTTTGACATCTTTTTTATCCTTGGTCCAGTCACCAGTGAAATTGATTCCCTTATCAGGTATATCCTGCCCCATATCGAGCCAGTATGGATTTTTTTCTGATACAAGAATATTCGAGAAAATTACTTCGCCCGGTTTGTGCAAAACGTCCCAGATAATCGGGTCAGATTGTTCTCTGACGCTTTGGATAATACCGAAAATGCCGTTTTCCGCATTTACGGCACGAACCTTACCATCAATTTTCCTGAAATAAGCAATGTCATCGCCTAAAATCTTTTCGCCAGGCAGCATTGCGGTAGAAGTTTTGCCGCATGCGCTTGGAAACGCTCCGGCTAAATATGTTTTACGGCCACCGGGACCGTGAACACCCGAAACGAACATGTGTTCTGCGAGCCAGCCTTCTCTGTCAGCTTTGCGAATTGTTAATCTTAAAGCGAGTTTCTTCAATCCCATTGTGTTACCGCCATACTGAGTATTGACGGTATAAATCGTATCTATTGTATAATCCATATAGACGCGTTTATGTTCTACATCAGAACTGGTATTTCTCTCGTTCAATTCACCGGCAGAGTGCAGGAAACAAAAAACATTATCATCTTTACCAAGGGTGCAGAAATATTCATATGCACTTCTATAAAGTAAGTCTTCACTATGTGCGACATACCATGAATCAGTCGCCTGAAGACATGGAATACTAAACACAGAACCAGCCGGAGCAAGTGACAGGAAACGTACAATCATTGTCCTGCCCTTCATTGAATCCTTCATCAGGCCGCGGATTTCTTTCAGTCCTTCTTCTCTTTCCATCTGGTTAAAGGCTTTACTCAGAGTCTTATCCTTAGGTACGAGATATTTTGTTACCGACCTGTCGCGTCCCTGATCCTGAGGTCCATCGAAATGATATGTATGACCGGCTATTTCAAGCTCACCTTCTTCGCCGACCTTGACGGCCATTTCACGAACACGCTTCACGTCTTCTTCGGAATCCGTACAAACGAAAACATCCTCCGGATTTGTAAGCTCTATTGCATCCGCGACAAAGTTATGTATCTTTACATTATCAACAGTCATAAGTCTGTTGTAATTTTCTTCCGTCAGCCTTTCTTTCAGTATCTCTTTTGTATTTCTCATTTGTAATTTACCTCCTGAATATCGATTCTTATTTAAAAAACTTCATTTTAACCACACTATCAATTACCGTCAATATTTTTTCCTGCGGCAAAGAATTCACACTGAAACCGGTTTTATCCTTAATTCCCGGTTCCCGGATGGATCTCCATAGCTGTATACGAAGAATGACATCTCCCGTCTTTGCCTAATTTTTCCATATATATCTTCCTTTTCGTTCCTTAACTCATTTGCGACACTTTATCGACATATCAACCTGGTAAACCGATATAATCTTTTCAGCAGCCTGCATAATTCCCGCGGCCACATCGGTATCTTCCGGAAGTTCCGGCAAATGTTTCCGACCATGGCCGGTCAGCAAATAGATTCCATGTGCACCTGTGTTCCTTGCTAATTGAACGTCGTGCGGATGGTCACCAACTACGAATGAATGCTGCAGGTCGATGTGGTAATTATCGGCGGCTTTTTTTAAAAAATAAGGTTTCGGCTTTATACAAACACAATCGTCCGTGCGGCTGTGCGGGCAAACATAAATATCGGTAATTTCAATTCCCTCTTTAGCAAGGGTCTTAATCAGGTGGATATTGACGCGGTTCACCTCATTGTGTCTTATCAAACCTTTGGAAATTCCCGGTTGATTAGTGACTATGAAAAGCACAAAATGTTCCCTCAATTTCCGCAGTGCCTTGAAGGTTTCCGGAAAAAATACTACATCAGACGGATTCCGCAGATGACCGCGGTCTTCAATTATTGTGCCGTCCCTGTCCAGGAACACTGCAATATTTTCATTATGTATCATAGTCGTTTTCTTCTGTATCAAGCCTGTTGCCACAAAATAAAAAGGCCAGCAAAACAAAGGTTTGCCGGCCTGTATTTTATCCTGTCATCCAAAAAAGGATCACGAACAACTTACTTCAACAGCTTCTCAGGCAAAGAGAAAGTCGCCCCGGTTCCCCGCGTACTTCCTTTTTGCCGGCCTATTTTCAGCAGTCGGTACAAAACCGACTCCTGTCAATCTGCCTTTTCTAAAGATACAATTTATAAAAAAATTTGTACTTATCAAGAGAAATCTAATCAGTTCAAGGTTTTTCTTCATCTTGAAATAGTACGAGATTTTCGAGGGTAAAGATAATAACACGTTCTCCGGTAACCGTGCTAATGTCTGTGTGAAGACTTTTTACTTTTCTGCCGGTAAAGCTCAGTATTATCTGTTCCAGATGCTGACGGACCTTTTCGAGCAGCTCGGTTCTGACCTGTTTAATTAGGACTCGTCCTGTGGTCTCGTTGCTCATTTCGGCAAGATGCTGCTCTGCCGGGGTTAGAACATGCTGCAGTCGAACGATTATCATATCGCCGATGATATAGGTCCTGGCCTGCTCGGGACCTCGCCCCATATACTCTTTCTCGAATTTAATAAGAGCCTCGGTAATATCAGCTTCTAACTGCCCTTTGCTCTTGCTCATATAAAGTCCTTTTATCCATCCGGTCTTAAAGAATGGCAATTCTAACTTCGCCACTGGGGACCATCAACTAATTTTTTTAATAGACATACGGAGAATAATTATTGAAGTAAGCTCACGCATCCAGACGGTTCTCGGCTTGGCCGAAACATGCGGACATACCGGTTCGACATCGTTTTTAATTTCGAGATTAATCGTTCCGGTAATTATGGTGGCAACAATTGTGTATGTAAACAACAAAGCCGGACCTTATTGGCCCGGCTTCCGTTGTTCAGTATATATGACACTGAAATATGATGGGGTAATCAGTCGAGTATTCCCATTAGGACCAGTCTTGCCTGCTGGCGTAATGTCAAAACTTCCCGCAATTCCTTCTGAGCCTGAGCCAATTGTTTCCTGGCGTTTGCTCTGGCCTGCTGCAGCTCGAGCGTTTTGAGCCTGATTGCTTCGGGAGGTGAATTAAAATTATCCAGGAGTGCATTTAGCTCCCTGCATATTCTTTCACCCTGAGTTTCCGGCCGGCTGGATTGGCTCTGTAAAGAGGAGTCGGGGGGCGTCATGTTACTTCCACCTCCACCACCGCCGAATTGGAATTGAAAGCCGCCTCCGAAACCATCGCCTTGTTGCGAGCTGGTGCTGACAAAGTTGCTGCTGAACGGCGGACCGATACTCACAGTAGAACGTTCTCGACAGGCTTTGACCTTGTCTAATTTTGGTTTTATTACTTTCCACTGCTGGTCGTTGACACCGAGAGCCTGCTTCATTGCCTGCTCCTCTTGCTGTTCGGCCATTCTTTGCATTTCTCTTATTTTCTGTTCCGGCCTTAAATCTCGTAACCGGGTGAAATCGGGGCCGAATCTCTGTGGCATCGTCCGTTGTCGGGTGGTTCGATCTCGAAGGATGTTTGGACTGTCCTGTGGAATTGTTTGCTGCTGGGATTCAAAATCCTGTGGGTATTCCGTTACATCAGATTTGGATTTTTCAGATTGGTTTTGACCTGCAAACACACTGATTGAATAAATTACAATCATACTGAAAAATAATCTTCGCCTTGACATTTTTATATCCTTTCATTACCGGATCAGTACATTAAAATCTGCACTTTTTCCCGGAATTGCTCGAAATCAAGCTTACCTTCCGAGAATGCATCCACATCGGACTTCTTAGCGCGGATTGTCAGGACTGTGGCAGGAGGAATCCCTGTTTCAGAGTATCCGCCCATACCACCGCCACCGTACATCCCTCCGGTTCCACCAGTCATACCTTCGCCATAGCCTCCCATACCACCGCCTCCGTATCCTCCACCCATGGCACTGCCGCCGAATCCTCCGCTTACTCTGCCGCTATATCCGCTGACTCTTGACGAAGAAGATACCTGAAACCGGGCCGAGCTTCGTCCATAGTTTCCCAAACCGCCCATCATTCCCATACCGGATTGCGGGCCTGTCCCGGTGACACTGAGAATCACCCACTCGTCCGGCATTAAATTTCGGATATTCGCCGCGTGTCTGAGTGTCCGGATAAGTTCGGCCTTAAGCTCTTCAACCATCTGGCCTTCGTCCGGCCCTGCCTGGGTTCTATTAATTCGTCCTGCGCCGGGGGAAAATATCCTCTCTCTTGTTTGTTGCCAGGTCGGATCGATATCTTCTGCGGTTTCATCTTCGGTCTGTTCCTGTGTTTGTGCAGCGGGTGTGAATGTATAATCTACTTCCATCATAAAGACGGCTCCATAGCCCTGCATGTAGATGGCTTCCGTTTCGCGATTGTCCCGTCCGAAGAAATCGCCGAAATCCCGGAAAACTCCCTGGATCATTCGGGGCTCTTTGAATCTGTCGTCAAGGATATATGAAAAAACATACAAATCTTCTACCATTCCGGCAAGTTCCTCCGGTTTGATATCCTCAGCGGGGATAACGAGAATTCTCCGGCTGCCGGCTCGTCCGATTGCCGATGGTATTGTTGGTGCGACTCTTCGATAGCGGGTGTTGTATATGTACGATGGTGATGTGGGAGCCGGTGGCTCCGGTACGCCTTCTCTGATATTTGTCGTAACATTTGTGAAGGACTTACTGGGCGGATTAAACTCAAAACCCTCCTTGGATAATGTAATCTCACCGCTCCAACCATAAGGAACTTTGATGGTGTACCTGCCTTTGGAATCTGTGATTGTAGTCTCGCCTTCAGCGTCGTTCCGGCTTGTAGTGACTTTAACACCGGGGATCGGCGATCCTCCCATTTGTACCACATCGGAAATCGTTAGCATCTGCGATTCGGCGTAGTAATCCTGATTATTCATATTATCCGTAATTGCTGCGTATGAACGACTTGGTGGTGTAATTTTGTAGCCTTCTTTTATCGGTATCACTGTGCCGCTCCAGTCGTAGGGGACTCTGGCATGGTATCGGCCATCCTTGTTGGTAACAGGAGCACCCGGCAAACCGTCCATGAAAACTCCGGCAAGACCAATATCGCCGGAAATCTCCAGAGTAATCAGAACCGGCTCAAAATCCTGATGCAACATGTCATGAACGATATTAGTATATGTCTGGTAGGGAGGATTAAATTTATAACCATCTTTTACCGGTGTCATTCTGCCGGACCAGCCGTATTGAACCGTCGCACTATAACGACCGTGACGGTCTGCTACCCTATTTCCGGGCAGACCCAGCATAACCACATCGCCCACGCCGACATTGCCGGAAATTTTATAGCTCAGCATTTCCGAACTATAGTCCTGATTTGTCATATCTTCGTTAACGGCAGAATATATTTTTGCCGGTGGACTGAACGTAAAGCCCTCCCTTTCAGGTATTA